>NZ_WASP01000007.1:0-19192 GCF_009712225.1 Desulfovibrio sp.
CCCCCGACCCGCCCCAGATTACAGAGTGCCGACAGCCTCGGCCAGCCGCAGGCACATATCGGCCTTGTTGAGCGTGTACAGGTGAATGCCGGGCGCGCCCGCGTCAAGCAGGCTGCGTATCTGCCGCACGGCATAATCAAGGCCCACCTCGCGCACAGCTTCCGCCCCGCCCTCGTTGTGAGCTTTTTCGAGCGCCAGATACAGCTTGCCGGGAATATTGGCCCCGCACAAAGAAAGCACGCGCCGCAGCGAATCAAAGCTCTGGATGGGCAGAATACCGGGGATCACCGGCGTGGTAATGCCCTGCCCGCGCAGGTGGCTCACCAGATCTTCATATTCTCGCGCGTCAAAAAAGAGCTGAGTGAGGGCAAAATCGGCCCCGGCGCGCAGCTTGTTGGCCGTGTGCAGCCTGTCCTGCGAAAATGTGGGCGATTCGGGGTGCGGGGCGGGATAGGCCGCCACGCCAATGCCCATGCCCGGCTGCTGCTCTCTGGCAAAAGCCACCAGATCAGAAGCATGACGAAAATGGGCGGAGCTCCAGTTCCAGGCCTTGTCGGCGGGCGGGTCGCCGCGCAGTGCCAACACATTGTTGACCCCCGACGCACGCAGATCATTCAAAAATGCGGCAATGGACTGAGGCTCGGCACCCACGCAGGTCAGATGCGCCATGGCGGCGATGCCCCGGCGGGCAAGCTCTGCCGTTACGGCCAGCGTATTTTGCTGCCGCGCACCGCCAGCCCCATAGGTTACCGAGGCAAACAGCGGGTTAAGTGCACGCAAGCGGTCAACCGTAGCGTAAAAATCGGGTAGATGGGCCGTGTCAGAAGGCGGAAAAAACTCCAACGAATAGAAAGGGGCCGAAAGTTCCCGGATCATTTGACCGATATGCATGAAAAGCTCCTTGGCGCGTAATGCCACAGACTTGGATACTGCGGCCTAATAGTTTATGTTTATATCAAGATAAGTTGATATGTCAACAAAAATGTGGCATCACACCTTGCCAAATGACGAAAGCGGTCGTAATGCAGGTTACGGACATTAAAAATAGACGGCAAGACATGAATACCCGGCAGTTTCTTTTCACAGCAGCGGACTCGATCCGGCATTTGATTCGGGCAGTCCGCACCCTGCCGAAAACATGGCTGGTGGTGTTTTTGGCAACATGCCTTGCGGCCCATGCGCTGCCAGCGGTTGCCGCCCCAGAGCATGCCGCGCCCATTCAGGTCACGCGAGACCACACTGCGCCAGAGCAGCAGACCGGCACCCCGCCCGCGCAATGGCAGGTGGCCAGCAATACGGGCAGCGGCCCGGTAACAGCTGCCGGAGCAGTCACAACCAGCGCAGTTGAACCTGTCTCTCCACAGCAGGCCCCTCCCCTGCCAACCGCCTCTCAGGCTGCGACAGACGAATCCACGAATAAAAACGGCATGGACGACCAGGGGCGCGCCGACTGGCGCGAACTGGAGCAAGGCCTGCTGTTTGGCGAATTTCAGCTCAACGACGGCGATGCCCGTCTTTCAGTGCTGCGCATCGACCCCGCCTACTTTGATTTTACACTCTGCGCACGCTCGCAGGACAGCGGCCCCTCGCGCCCGCTGAGCCAGTGGGGCGAGCAGTACAATCTCTCTGCCGCCATCAACGCCAGCATGTACCTGCCCGACGGCTCAACCAGCACGGGTTACATGCGTCAGGGCGACCACACCAACAACGGGCGCATCGTACAGCGGTTTGGCGCTTTTTTTGTGGCGGGGCCGGACGAACCGGGCCTGCCCCTGGCGGCCATCATCGACCGCGACAATCCCTTGTGGCGGCAGCAGTTGGAGCGCTACTCGCTGGTTATCCAGAATTACCGCATGATCAACGCCGACCGGCGCATTCTCTGGGCACCCGGCGGCCCGCATTATTCCATCTCTGCCGTTGCCCAGGATGGCGACGGGCAGATACTTTTCATGCACTGCCGCCAGCCGGTGGAGGCTTACGCCTTTGCCCAGCAGGTGCTGCACCTGCCACTCAACGTGCGCACAGTCATGTATGTTGAGGGCGGCGGCCAGGCAGGCCTGCTGGTTCGGTCGGCTGCGCTTACACGTGAGCTGGTGGGCCTGAGCCCAAGCGGACTGCTGGTAACTGGCGACCTGCGGGCCGTGCTGCCCAATGTGCTGGGCGCGCGGCGCAAGGGCGCCCCGGAACATCCCGCCGTGGAGTCCACCCCCGCTCCAGAACAGCCAGCCGCCAACCCGGCTGCGCTCCCCCCGGCCAGCGAGGACAAATCCTCCGCCAACCCAGCTGCACCAGCTGCGGAATCTGGCGTAACTGGCAGCGCGGCACAACAGAAACCGGTGCGACAGTCTGGCACAACAGTTGCCATGCCACCTTTGGCCCCCAGCCATACAGTGGGGCCAATACCCGAGCATGAACAGACACAGGGGCAGATGCAGAACCAGGCGCAGGAACAATCCCCGCCCAACAGGGCGGCCAGCACCACGCAAAACCCCGCAACCAGCGCCACGGCACCGGCCCGCGAACCGCTGACACAGCCTGGCTCGTCGCTTGCGCAGCCCCCATCGAGCACGTCAGAATCTATATCGTCAAACAGTGATGCTGCACCAAAAAAATAATTTTTTAGCCTCTGAAAATCAGCTAGCCATGCGGCTTTTCAGCCTTTTTTGACCTCGCAATCTTAGTGGTAATAATTACCAATCTTAAAAAAAAGGCTTTACATCCCTGCCCACTTCTTTCACAATGACTGTTGGAAAGGGGGCTGATTATGCGTTTTTAAGTGTTTCAGCCTGCCCCCACAAAGTAACCAGTCAAAACAAGTGAGGGACTCATGCCCACGCAACTCGAAGTGTATAAGTGCACCCACTGCGGCAATATCGTTGAAGTTCTTCATGGCGGCGGCGCCGACATCGTCTGCTGTGGTGACCCCATGAAGCTGATGGTCGAAGGTGCTACCGACGGCGCTCTTGAAAAGCACGTCCCCGTCATTGAAAAGGTTGACGGCGGCTACCTGGTGAAGGTCGGCAGCGTTGCTCACCCCATGGAAGAAAAGCACTTCATCGAATGGATCGAGCTGCTGGCCGACGGCAGAAGCTACACCAAGTTCCTGAAGCCTGGCGATGCGCCCGAAGCCTTTTTTGCCATTGACGCGGCCAAGGTTACGGCCCGCGAATACTGCAACCTGCACGGTCACTGGAAGGCTGAAAACTAGTTTTTCGTCCTTGCAGCACAGTGTGTGCGCTGAACAGATTCACCCGGCATAAAGCCAAAATTATATTTTCAGGAGACAAGCCATGCAAAAGTATGTTTGTGGTGTTTGCGGTTACGAATATGATCCCGCTGAAAACGACAACGTGCCTTTTGAAGACCTGCCCGAAGATTGGACCTGCCCCGTTTGCGGCGTGGGCAAAGACCAGTTTTCTCCTGCCTAATTTTCCATATTTCCCGTTCTTTCCCCCCGCTTTGCCTTGCCCCAAGGCAGAGCGGGGCTTTTCATAAACGGGAATTTCCAAACACTGCGGAGAGTTACCATGCAGCCAGTAGAGATAAAAAAAGATATTTTCTGGGTCGGCTTTGTCGATTACGACCACAGGGATTTTCACGGGTATTCCCGTTCGCCTGACGGTTCGACCTACAACGCCTACCTGATCAAGGACGAAAAAAACGTTCTGCTCGACACTGTTGCCTCGGGCTGCGAAGGCACCCTGCTGTGCCGCCTTGCCCAGGTGCTTGAACCCGAAAAGATTGACTATATCATCTGCAACCACATGGAACTTGACCACGCTGGCGCGCTTGAAGCCATCATCGAGCGCTGCAAGCCCGAAAAGGTCTTTGTGTCGCAGACCGGCCTCAAATCCATGGCTGGCTATTTTGACTGCAAAAACTGGCCCGTGCAGGCAGTCAAAAGCGGCGACAGCATCAACATCGGCAAGCGCACCATCGTTTTTCAGGAAACCCGCATGCTGCACTGGCCCGACAGCATGGTTTCCTACATTCCCGAAGACAAGCTGCTGATCAGCAACGATATCTTTGGCCAGAATATTGCCAGCTCCGCGCGCTTTGTTGATGAATTTGGCGACGACGGCGAATTTTCGCGTCGCGTCAAGGAATACTACTTCAACATTGTGCTGCCCTACTCCCCCATGGTGCTCAAGACCCTGCCCGTGGTGGAAAAGCTTGACATCGACATGATCGCCCCCGACCACGGCCTTATCCACCGTGGCGAAAAGGCCGTGCGCAACATCATCGACATGTACCGCAGCATGGCCGAGCAAAAGCCCCAGCAGCGCGCGCTAGTCTTTTACGACACCATGTGGCAGTCCACCGAGACCATGGCCTATGCCATTTGCAGCGGCCTTGAAGAAAACGGCGTGCCCACGCGCATCATGAGCGTAAAGCAGAACCACCACAGCGCCATCATGACCGAGCTGGCCGACTGCGGCGCGGTTATTGCCGGTTCGCCCACGCATAACAATACCGTGCTGCCCCTCATCGCCGCCCAGCTTACCTATATGAAGGGCCTGCGCCCCCTGAACCGCATTGGCGGCGCTTTTGGCTCCTACGGCTGGTCTGGCGAAGGCCCCAAGTACCTGCACGAACAGCTGGCCTCCATGAACATGGAAATGCCCGCCGAACCCGTGAAGTGCAACTGGCGCCCCGACCACGAGGCCCTCAAGGCCTGCTACCAGATGGGCGTTACCATTGCCGATGCCCTCAAAAAGAAGTGCCAGGGTTAATCATCCTGCCCCACGCATAAAAAAAGCAGCAGCGTCCAAGCCGGGCGCTGCTGCTTTTTTTATGGTTTGCCGCCGCCGGGGGCGGCCATCTCATCTATTTTTTCTTGCTCAGCTCCGCAGCCTGCCGCATGGCTTCAATAAGGCTGTCTTCGCAGGCAATGCCCTTGCCCGCAATGTCAAAGGCAGTGCCGTGGTCCACCGAGGTGCGTATGACCGGCAGGCCGATGGTGATGTTTACGCCGTCGGCAATGCCCAGCACCTTGATGGGCGCGTGGCCCTGATCGTGGTACATGGCAATGACCACGTCAAAGTCGCCCCGCCCGGCGCGGTAAAACAGCGTATCAGCGGGCAACGGCCCCTCAACCTGCCAGCCTCTGGCCTGAGTGGCCTTGACGGCAGGCAGAATCTTGGTTTCTTCTTCACCATTGCCAAACAGGCCGTTCTCGCCAGCATGGGGGTTGATGGCGCACACGCCGATACGCGGGCTGGCGATGCCAGCATCCACCAGCGTGGCGTGTGTACGGGTAATGGTGCGCTCCACAAGGGCCGGTTCTATCTTCTTGACGGCGTCGATGAGGCCCAGATGCGTGGTCACATGCACTACCCGCAGGTTGGGCGTGGTCAGCATCATGGATACTTCGGGCGTGCCCGTCAGATAGGCCAACATTTCGGTATGCCCGGGGTACATGTGCCCGGCGGCGTGCAGCGCTTCCTTGTTCAGCGGGGCAGTACAGATGGCCTGTGCCTTGCCGGAAAGCACCAGATCCACCGCTTTTTTGACAAACTGAAAGGCACCGTCGCCCGATACGGGCGAAACTACGCCAAAGGGATGCCCGGCAGGAATCACCGGAACATCAAGGCAATCGATGTAACCGGATTCGTAACGAGCGTCTTCGGGATTGCTTACGGCTCGCACCTGCACGGCGGCGCCGGTTATCCTGATGGCTTCGCGCAGGCGCTCTGCATCGCCCACAACCAGGGCTCTGGCCCAGGTGCCGATTTCCGGGCGGGCCATGGCCTTGACGATTATTTCAGGGCCAATGCCAGAGGCATCGCCCATGGTGATGGCCACCACAGGTAGCTGATTCAAGCCAGTTCTCCTTTTTTGATTGCAGCCCGCAGAAAATCAAGGCTGCTGGCCAAGGTACGCTCTGTGCCAAAGGAACCGGCCTTGGTCACAATGGGAAGCGAAAAATTGCCAAGGGTCATGCCCGCCGGTACGCCACTTTCCACTTCGGCAACAAGCCGGATGCCGTGGATACCCACTTCGGCCATGAGGTTGGCTGCGGTTTCACCGCCGGTAACAACCAGACCGGCCGCTGATTCAAGCGCATTGTGCAGCACCCTGGCCAGGCTGGCGGCAAGCCTGCCGCCCAGGGCCATGTTGGGGTGCTCCACCTCGGCTATTTCCACGGCCACATCCTTGCCAGCGGCAAGAGCCTCGGCAATGGCCGCTCCCTGCTCCGCCAGCGCGGCGCCCGCATCGCCCAGCAGCTGCTGGGGCGTAAAGGAATAGTGCTCCACCTGCTGCGAGGCAAGCACATGGCGCAAGGCCTCGCGCGAAACCTTGACCACGCTGCCCACAACCAGCAGCAGGCCACGCCCCCCCTGAGGCAGGGCAACCACGCACGAACCCTGCTCTGGCCGCGACATGCGCGCCAGAGGTACGGCCAGCCCGCCAGTGCCCACCCAGAACAGCCTGTCGGCCAGAGCATGGGTTGCCTCGGCGATAAAGGCAAGGTCGTCCAGCGTTTCGGCGTCGCACACCACGCCGTCAAAACCTTCATCCATGTCGGCCGCAACCATCCCCGCAATGGTCTGCGCGCCCTTGCGCACATCTGCCAGCAGAATGTTGCGCACGTTCAGGCCTTCGGGCTTCAGGGCAGCCGCCAGATCGCCGTTGGCGTAAGTATGGTCTCTGGCCCAGACCTCGGTGTTTTCAAGGGGCATGCCGTTGACCAGCACGCGACCGTTGACCGTGGTTCTGCCTGTGGCGGGAAAGGCCGGTGCCATCACCACAAACGCCGGGCCACCCATGCCGCGCAGCGTGCGGATGGCCGCCGCGGTTTCTGCCGCAGGCTGCCCGCGCAGCAGGGAATCGAGCTTTTTATACAGGCGCATGCCCTTGCGGAAATGCCGCTCAAGCAATGCCGCATGCCTTTGCGCTGCCTCTGCCGCTGGCAGGGGACGGCTGGCGGCATCCACCGCCAGCACCGGGGCATCGCTGGCCGCCGCCGTATCGCTTTCAAACAGCACATCCGAAACCATGCCGTTTTTCGCAAAGGCTATGGCGCAGTCTGCCGCACCCGTAAGGTCGTCTGCAAGAACAAACCAGGACTGTTTCATATATTCCTCCGGCATGTGCCGGGCAAAAGACTATTCCTCGCCTTCAGCCGCGGGCAAATCCTTGGGCGCGCCAAAGGTCTTTACACCCCAGGCAGTCACCAGCGGCGTAAGAATGGCCGTCACAACCACACAGGCCGCAACCAGAATGGTGGCGTGCTGGGCCGCTTCGGCATACACGGGGTTGGCCTGGGCAATAATCATGGGGACAGCCGCGGCATTGCCCGCGGTGGACGATGCGGCCAGACCGGCAACGCCCGTGCCGCCGGTGAGACGGTCACCGATAAAGAGCACCACGCCGGTTACCACCACCACGCATATGCCAAGGCCCACGCCCAGCAGGCCCGCGTTCCACACCTTGGAGAGGTCAAGCCCCGCACCGAGAGCAAAGGCAAAGAAGGGAATGAGCACAGCAGGTGCAGCCTTGAGAAAGTCGCGCATGTCCTTGTCGAGATTGCCAAGGATCATGCCCAGCACCAGCGGGAATATGGCACCCACCATCATCTGCCACGGAAAGGCCGAAAGCCCGGCCACACCGAGGGTAACCATGGTCAGAAAAGGCCCGGATTCCAGACACATGATGGAATAGGCCGCCACATCGCGCGGTTTGCCGTACTGCCCCATCAGGGCCATGTACAGACCGCCGTTGGTATCATTGAGCGCGGCTACAATGGCCAGCGTGGAAATACCGGCAAAAAAACCTTCCCTTATGGGCGCTTCGCCAAGAAACTGGCCCACGGTAATGCCAATGATGGCCGCAATGCCCACCTTTGTGGCAAACAGTATGCCGCCTTTCTTAAGAATATAGGGCGTGGTCTTGAAGCTGATGGTCGCGCCCATGCAGACATAATACACAGCCAGGATACTGGTTGCGCCGGTAAAAAGCCCCCCGGTAAACGAACCGAATATCTTGGGGGTATTGGGAAAAAATGTGTTGCACAGTGCGCCGAGCAACAGGGGAACAACCATAAGGCCACCGGGAATCCGTTCCATAGACCGCTTGATCTGCATGACCTAACCCTCCACTGCGCAGGCGGCCCGCCGTCTGCTGCAAGAGCATTAAAGTGACTGATTCACGCAAAAAAATATTGCCCGCACCGTCCGAATTAAACACGGCGTCAATTGCTTCTGTCGCAAAATTGAAGCCATTTTGTCACACGCTAGCAGATTGATTGAAATGAGCAAGAAAATTTTATTTTTTGCATAAATCTGAACTAATTATGCAGTTTTTGCGCGTTTTGCGCATTTTTTAGCCGTTATTCCCCTTTCATTCCGCCGGATTTGTCCTTAGGCTTGAGGCCACGCCAACAACAAAGGTAGGGAACCATGCGAAAAGGCAGGGAAAGACGCGATGCCATGCTCGAGGCCATTGCCGCGGGCGACAAGGACATACGGCAGCTGGCCGAGCGGTTTGGCGTGTCGTTTTCTACTGTACGGCGCGACCTGCAACGCCTCTCGCGTGAAAAGGCCGTGGCGCGCACCTATGGCGGAGCCATGCTCACCCGGGCATTGCAGGAAGACGACTACCCCGCCCGCGAGTCCCAGCACCGGGCTGCCAAGCAGACCATTGCAAAGGCAGCCGCCGGGCAGGTCAACGACGGCGAAACCATCATTCTTGATGGCGGCTCTACCGTAACCTTTATGGCGCGCTTTCTGTACGAAAAAAGGCTCACGGTCATCACCAACAACCTCAAGCTCACGGCCATTCTGGCAGACGCTCCGCGCATTGATCTGGTGCTTTTGGGCGGTTCCATCCGGCCCATCAGCATGAGCGCCTACGGGCATTTTGCCGAAGAGTCGCTGCGCTGCCTCACCGCCGACAAGCTGTTTACCAGCGCCAACGGGGTTGTTGCCAACCGGGGGCTCTGCGAGGCCAGCCTTGAGCAGATATCGGTCAAAAGGCTCATGATGCGTCAATCACGCGAAGTTTATGTGCTGGCCGACGCTTCAAAACTTGGCTGCGCCTCCCAACCGGCATGGGCTCCCCTGCCCCCCGGATGGACTCTGGTGACGGACGGCGACGAGCAGCTGTGCGCACCATTCAGAGAGAGCGGCGTCACCATCCTGCCTGCTTCAAATTCCAGCCCACTGGTATAAAACAGCACGCGGGCCAGCGCAGGGCGTAAATCCCTGCTCCAGCCCGCTTATGCTGCAATGGCCCTGGCCGGTTCCTGCCAGCAGTCTACCTTACCAGCCCGGCCTTGACGGCAAAGGGGTCCCATGCCGGGTCGCTGTGTGGTTCATATTCCGTGACCTGAGCCACCCAGTTGCTCAGCGGCTGCCCATACAGGCGGGCAATAACCGCCACAGTCATGTCCATACCGGCGGAAACCCCGGACGAGGTCACAATATTGCCATTGTCCACCCAGCGGGCGCTGGCTACCCAGCGCACCTTGGGGCCAGGAGCGGTAGAAGCCTTGAAGGCCATCTTGTTTGTTGTGGCGGGGTGGTGCGGGGGGGCGCCCCCGCCGCCACGCCGCCCCGCAGCAGCCAGCAATGATGCGCCGTTGCACACCGACATGACAAGCGACGCATTTTTTGCCTGCGCCCGCAGCCAGCTGAGGGTTGCCTGATCGTTGACCAGCGGGATTGCGCCAATGCCGCCGGGCACAAGCAGATAGTCCAGTGCTGGCGCGTTGGTATAATCAAAATCTGCCACGGTTTTTGGCCCCTGATTGGAAGGCACTGCCCCCTTGCTGGCAGCCACTGTCACCAGCCGAATACCCACGCGGTCAGATGCCTCCCCCCAAAAGCGGTCTGGCGCATGCTTGAGGCTGCCCCACATTTCCATGGGGCCATAGGCATCAAGCATCTCAAAACCGGGAAAAATCAAAACGCCCAGCGTCACCTGCCGTGCAGCGGAGGCGGGAATGGCGTCGTACATTCCCGCGGTCTGGGCTGGGGATGCCTGTGCCGGGGATGTTTGGGCCTGCACGGCCAGGGGCCATGTCGATGCCAGCAAAACCAGCAGACAGGTCAGGGGTTGTAAACAGCGCTGAAAAACAGAGTGCATACACGTCTCCTTTTTTTCCGGGTGCCAGGCACCCGGCATGATGTGAATGCACCCAACCTAGAGCAGCACTGCCTCTGGCAACAATGACAATAAATATGCTTTTACTGCCACATGAGGATGGCGCAGCGATGGGAGAACGCGGATTTTGCTTTGACCAGAACACAAAAAGCCCTCCGGTTTCGGAAGGCTTTCTGTGTTAATTCAGGCAGCGTGCGGAAAACACTGCCATCAATATAATGTAATGCCTCTGGCGCTAGTTGCGCACGTCGTCATCGTTGTCGGCAGAGCGCCCACCCTGGGGACCACGCTGCTGCACATCACGCGGAGGACGGCGGTCGTCACGCGGACGGCCCATTTCGTCGCCACGGGAGCCACGGCGGTCGCCACGGTCCTTGTCGTACTGTGGCTTGCCCATACGCTCGCCCTGCTCGCTGCGGTTGTCGTGCCTGCCGTCCATGCGATTGTCGCGGCGATTATCGCGATGGTCGTCGCGTCTGTCATCACGACGGTCATCACGGCGATCGTCGCGCCTGTCGTCGCGACGATCCTGCTTGTCCTTGCGGTCATAGTGCTGACCACGGTCATCACCGCGCTTACCGTCACGGTCGCCGCGCTGTTTGTAATTTTGCTGGGCATCCCTGTCGGGGGCAGCCTGCACGGCAGGTGTTCCCGAAAACATCAGGCCTGCAGCCAGAACGCTCAGCGCCAAAGGTTTCAACACATATTGCATACGCATAAAATTCCTCCTTGGGGTGGGCATTTCGCCCATTGCCTCCTTACGCCAGCAGACAGCGGGACGCAAGATGGGGGTCATACTATTGTGTTGCCTGTCAAAAATCCGTTAAGACGCGGAACGCTCCGCTTACAAATATGGCGGTATTCTGCTAGCCGCCTTTTACACGCGCATTGCGCAGGGCGGGCACACCAACACCGCGCTGCCGGGCTGCGGCCTCGAGGGCATCCGCCTCCGGGCGAACGTAGGTCTGACCATCAATCACATATTCCTTGGCTGGCAACCGCTGGCCCGCCACCTCTGCCATGGCGGCGTGGCGCGGGGCCACCATGCGCTCAAGGCACTGCACGCGCAGGCCGAGGGTGTGGGTGTGGCGCAGCACGGCATCTGCCACGTTGCGGCGCTGCTCCGGCAGGCACAAAACACGCAGCAGGCCAGCCGGGCGGTTCTTTTTGCCAACCCCCGGCAGCCACAGCACGTCAAGCACCTCTGTCATGGCGGAAAGAGCCGTGAGCGCCATGCCCAGATCCTCTCCATTAAGATGATCGATGTGGCTCTCTAACTGGATGACAGACTCGTTGCCGCCAAGGGCGTGGTCTGCCCGATGTTCAGACGGTTCTTCAGACATGGCCCCCAAACTGGCCCCGGCCTGATCCACCAGCCACGCCCGCAGGCCCCCGGCTGAGGACAATGGCCCGTACCCGGTGCCCAGAGCTGCCACCGTTCCCTGCGGGCCGGAAACAAATTCGTCTGCCAGCCCATGCACAAGGGCCGCGCCTGTGGGGGTAACAAGCTCTTCGCGCGAGTCTGTGGCAAAAACGGGTTTGCCCCGCATCAAAAATGCCGTTGCGGGTCGAGGCAGGGGAATAATGCCGTGGCAGCCTGTCACGCTGCCAGTAAACCAGGGCAGGGGCGAGACAGTGAGCCTTTCCACCCCGAGCGCATCAAGCCCGTAGGCCACGCCGAGAATATGAATCAAGGTATGCGCCGTATGGGGCTTGTTCTGCACACCGTCGGCCCAGCTCTCGCCAAGCTCCGCAGCGTCCACGACATCTACGAAATTGGCGGCATCTACAGGTAGCTGGCGCGCATGGGCGCAGGATTCGGCAAGGGCGAGCGCAACGGCCAGCGCACGCTGCCGCACCCGGTCGCGCACGTCCACCCTTGAAAAAATTTCAGTAAAATCAGGCAGACAACAGGGTTGCTGTGCCCCTTCCTGCCAGTGAATATTCACCCTGCAGCCCGGGCCGCCGGGGGCAAGGGCACCCACAACCTCAATGCCGCACGGCAGCCCCGCGCGGGCCAGAGCAGCTGCCAGCGGCTCAAAGTCCACCCCCAAATGGGCAAGGGCGGCAAGGGTCGCCGGGCCGCTGATGCCCGCACTGCAATCAAGATGTAAAAGCATATCGGCCCCTTCAAACTTTGGCTGTTCACGCAACTAATAGTTACGCACTTGTGCAGTAATGGCACATTGGTATATACAAAAACTGTGCGTGGCCCCTTCGGCCACGCCGTCATAACCTGAAACATATCCCCCCGGAGGGAAAGCATGCCTGTAAAGAATTGGATGACCACCGATGTTGTCAGCGTTGGCCCCGATACATCGCTGCTCAAAGTGGGCAAGCTCATGAAGGATCACCACATCCGCCGCATTCCGGTTGTGGACGAACAGGGTCAGGTCGTTGGCATCATCTCTGACCGCGACGTGCGCGATGCCTCTCCCTCCAAGGCCACCACGCTCGACATGTACGAAATGCACTACCTGCTGGCCGAGCTGAAAGCCAAAAACATTATGACGGCCAAGCCCATCACCGTCAAACCCACCGACACTGTCGAGCAGGCCGCCCTGATCATGCTGGACAACAAGGTTGGCGGGCTGCCCGTGGTTGATGACGCCGGCAAGCTGGTGGGCATCATTTCTGACCACGACGTGTTCAAGGCCATGGTAGACATCACCGGCGCACGCCTTGGCGGCTTGCAGTTTGCGGTGGAACTGCCCGATCAGCCCGGCACGGCGCGCCCCCTGTTTGACCTGCTGCGCGCGCACAACGCCCGCATCCTTTCCGTGCTTACCGTCTCCAACCCCGACGGCAACCGCCACATGTTCGTGCGTGTGCGCGATCTGGAGAATGCGCAGTCTGAACAGGATCTTATTGACGGTGTAAACAAGCTCGGTAAAGTGCTCTACTGTCAGCACTAAATACCTACAATTTAATCATGTTTATGATATGGCACCTGAATTACTGCACAATCGCTCGGTACAAAAATGCACGGTGAGAGCGAAAAAGAAGCACAGGACTTGCCATCAAAAATTATTTGTGTCATAAGAGCTCTCGTTGTGATTGCGGTATGCTTTCGCGCCCAACGGAGGAATTCGGCCGGAAATATCCGGTTGTGTAGCGCCCGGGCGATTCGCCCTGGCGAGGTTGAGCAATAGCTGTCCAAGGAGGACACACGCATGGCTGAGATCACCTATAAAGGTAAAAGCTTTGAAGTTGACGAAGACGGTTTCCTTCTGCGTTTTGACGACTGGTGCCCCGAATGGATGGACTATGTGAAGGAATCCGAAGGCATCTCTGAGATCAACGCTGATCACCAGAAGATCCTTGACTTCCTGCAGGATTACTACAAGAAGAACGGCATTGCCCCCATGGTCCGTATTCTGTCCAAGAATACCGGCTACAAGCTGAAGGAAGTTTACGAACTCTTCCCCTCCGGCCCCGGCAAGGGCGCCTGCAAAATGGCCGGCCTGCCCAAGCCCACTGGCTGCGTGTAGTTCCAGCCGCAACATTTTGGGAAAAAGCGGAAGGGTAACCTTCCGCTTTTTTTTGACTATGCCGTACCCCTGCGGCCAGTACGCCATCCGTGCCGTGCGGCGTATTTCGCGGGGGCTTGCCTTTCCGGCAATACTTCGTATTTTCTCATAAGCCCGGTCATAGCTCTCCTCCCTTTACGCCGGGCCAAAAAAACGGTATCGCCCTGCCATGAAAATTCGTCTGTCCCTGAAAAAATGCGCCCTCTGGTTCATGGGTATCATTATAGTGTGCGGCCTTCTGGGCAGCGCAGCTGTGGTCATGCTTTTTTACTGGGCATCGCGCGACCTGCCCGACCTCAACCGCATTGCCGAATACAAACAGCCACAGGCTACGGTTATTCTGGCGCGCGACGGGTCGATGCTCGGCACGCTGAACCATGAGAAACGCTTTGTCATCGGTCTCAAAGACATGTCGCGCTATCTGCCCATGTCATTTCTTGCCGCCGAAGACGACGCCTTCTACCGCCACATGGGCATAGACCCCGTGGCCATCATGCGTGCGGCCATCAACAACTTCCGCAAGGGACGCCAGGGCGAGGGCGGCAGCACCATCACCCAGCAGCTCATCAAGCAGTTGCTGCTCACCTCCGAGCGCAGCTACACCCGCAAGATGAAAGAGGCCATTCTGGCCTATCAGCTGGAAAAGAACTTTACCAAGGACCAGATCCTTACCATCTATCTCAACCAGATTTATCTGGGCGAGCACTCTTTTGGCGTGGAATCTGCGGCCCGCACCTATTTTGGCAAGCACGCCTCAGATATCACCCTGGCTGAAAGCGCCGTCATCGCCGGTTTGCCCAAGGCCCCCAGCACCTACAATCCCTTCCGCAGGCCCGAAGAAGCCAAGAACCGCCAGATGTACGTTCTTGGCCGGTTGCGCGACCTCAAGTGGATTACCCAGGCAGAGTATGACCAGGCCGCGGCCGAGCCGCTGGTGTACTGGAGCATGCCCGAAGGCGTGGGCGGCCCTGCCCAGTGGTATCTTGAAGAAGCCCGCCGTCTGCTGGTGGAATTTTTTACAGAATCGAACCTCAAGGCCCTTGGCATAGAAACCAACAAGTCTGGCGCAGATTATGTGTACGAAGCGGGCCTCACCGTGCACACCGCCATGGACCCCGCCCACCAGAACGCCGCGGGCGCGGCCCTGCGCCGTGGTCTTGAAGAACTGGACAAGCGCCAGGGCTGGCGCGGCCCCGTCGAACAGCTCGACCCCGCAAAGCAGAAAGAATTTCTCGCCAAAACAGCCTTTTCGCCCATTGACCTGGCTGGTGGAGAATGGGTCAAGGCGCTTGTTACCGCAGCAGACGGCAAGGAGCTGAAAGTTGCGTTGGGCCAGGGCTACACGGGCATTGTCCCCGTTTCGGCCATGTCGTGGGCGCGCAAACCCAACCCCAAGGTTGCGGCGGCCAACGCCCCGGCGGTCAAAGATCCCCGACAGGTTGCCGTAGCTGGCGACGTGATCTGGGTTTCCGCCGAAGACACCGTTATCACCGAGACAAACGCCAGGGGCAAAAAAGAACAGAAAACCGTGCCTTTTGACGCCTCTACCGTCAAAAAGAACACGCCCATCACCCTGCGTTTGCAGCAGGAACCTCTGGTGCAGGGCGCCATTGCTTCTGTTGAGCCGCAGTCGGGCGACGTTGTGGCGCTTATCGGCGGTTACCAGTTTGGCGACAGCCACTTTAACCGCGCAACCCAGGCGCGCCGCCAGCCCGGTTCCAGCTTCAAGCCGGTGGTCTATTCCACCGCCATGGATTTTGGCTTTACGCCAGCATCCACGGTGCTCGATGCGCCCTTTGTGTACGTGAACCCCTATACCAATGAAGTATGGCGGCCCTCCAACTACGAGCACAACTACAAGGGCGAGCTTCCCCTGCACACCGCGCTGGCCCTTTCGCGCAATACCTGCACCGTGCGCGTGGCGCAGCAGGTAGGCGTTGCCAACATCGTGCAGCGCGCCAAGGCCCTTGGGCTTGAACCGCATTTTCCGCAAGAGCTGGCAATCAGCCTTGGCGCAGTGGCCGTGTCGCCCCTCAACCTCACGCAGGCCTATGCGGCCTTTGCCAACCAGGGTCTGGGCGTGAGGCCCCGCATCATCACCTCCATTACCGACGAGCGCGGCCGCGTGCTCTACAAGCAGGAAGTGGAACACTGGCAGGCCATCTCGCCGCAGAACGCCTATATTATGGATACCCTGCTCAAGGAAGTGGTCAATTCCGGCACGGGCGGACGGGCCAAGATCGAGGGCCGCATCATCGCAGGCAAAACCGGCACCACCAACGAAGAACGCGACGCGTGGTTCATGGGCTTTTCGCCCTACCTCGTCACGGGTGTCTATGTGGGCTACGATCAGGTGCAGAGCCTTGGTCGCCTTGAACAGGGCGGGCGCACCGCTGCCCCCATATTCCGTTACTACCGTTCCGAAATCGAAGACCGCTACCCCAAGGACGACTTTGTGATGCCCGAGGGCATCGTGATGGCCGACGGTCTGGCCTTCAAGGCCGACCAGCCCATGCAGGGCGTTTCGGCTACCGCAGGGGCCGCCACGCCCGAAGGCGCGGCAATAGATACCTCTGAGGGTGGCGAAGACCTGATGCGTCAGATGTTTTAGAGCATACCGCCACGCGCCCATTTAAGGGCAGGCAGCTGGCAACCGGGGATATTTGCATTGCATGGATACCCCGGCCAACAGACCTGCCCTGCGCGTGGAGGCATGCCATTGTTCCCTGCCAGCACGCATATTTCCAGTCACCACCGCAAACGCCCCGCGCGTTCAACCCAAGCCCTCTGGGCCGGAGACAGCCATGAAACACCGTATCGACATGGCCGCAGGCAACGAACCAGCGGATGTGCTTATCGTCAACGCGCGGGTGGTGGACGTATTTTCAGGCCTGGTGCGACAGGACGCCGTGGCCATTGGCGACGGCGTTTTTGTGGGCTTTGGTCAGCGCGAGGCCAGAGAGGTGGTGGACGCGCAAGGCGCGTACCTGCTGCCCGGCTTTATCGACGCCCACATCCATCTGGAATCGAGCATGGTCACCCCGGCCCGCTTTGCCGAGATGGCCCTGCCTCACGGCACAACCTCTGTAGTTGCCGATCCCCACGAACTCGCCAACGTGTGCGGTACTGCTGCCCTGCGTTTTTTGCTCGCCAGCGCCCGAAACCTGCCGCTGAATATTTTTCTCGCCCTGCCATCGTGCGTGCCTGCCACGCCTTTTGAAGACAGTGGCGCTGTTTTACAGGCAGATGATCTCGCTCCCTTTATGGACGACCCGCATGTGGCCTCACTGGGTGAAATGATGAACTATCCCGGCGTACTGCACGCCGACCCCGAAGTTCTGGACAAGATCGCACTGAGCCGTTCACGCGGCAAGCCTGTTGACGGGCACGCCCCCGCCCTGCTGGGCAGAGAGCTCGATGCCTACCTGTGCACCGGCATTGCCAACACACATGAATGCACCACCGCCGAAGAATTCCAAGAGAACCTCATGCGCGGTTGCCGCATCTTTTTGCGCGACGGCTCAGCCGCCCGCAACCTGCCCGCGCTGGCACCGCTGGTGACCCCCGGCAACTGCCACCGTTGCGCCTTCTGCTGCGACGACAGGCACGCCTCGGAACTGCTCACCGCCGGGCACATGGACGAAGTGCTGCGCAAGGCCGTGGCTCTGGGTATGGACCCCGTTACCGCAGTACGCCTGTGCACGCTCAATGCCGCAGAGGCAGAGGGCCTGCACGGCAAGGGGGCCATTGCCCCCGGCTTTGACGCCGATTGTGTGCTGGTTGACGATCTGGCTTCGTTCAACGTGCGCATGACTTTTGCGGGCGGCAAGCAGGTTGCGGCCGAAGGCCACATGCTGGCCCCGCTGAGCGACCAACCGCTTGATGGTCTTACAGATACGGTGCAGCTGGCCCCCCTGCCCTCAGATGTACTGGCCCTGCCCGTGCCCTCTGGCCGCGCGCGGGTTATCCGCCTGCACCCCGGCTCTCTGGTTACGGATGCCGAGGAGCATGCCATCACCTGCGTGGACGGACTTTTTGACGCGCGCCGCAATTCCGGGCTGTGCAAACTTGCAGTTTTTGAGCGGCACAAGGCCACGGGCAAGGTAGGCGTGGGTATTCTGGCCGGATACGGCCTGCGCGGTGCGGCAGTGGCAACATCTGTAAGCCACGACTCGCACAATATTGTTGTGTGTGGCGATAACGACGCAGACATGCTGCGGGCAGTGCGCCGCGTGGCAGAAATGGGCGGCGGCATTGCCGTTGCGGGCAGCGGCAGGATTCTGGACGAACTGCCCCTGCCGGTTGCTGGCCTCATGACCCCCGAGCCGCCCCAAACCGTGGTGCGCGCGCTGGACTCCATCCATGCTGTACTGCACGACCACGGGGTTCCGGGCAATGTGGCTCCGCTCATGGCCCTGAGTTTTATGGCCCTGCCGGTCATTCCTTCGCTCAAGCTTACGGCACGGGGGCTGTTTTCCGTGGCCGACTGGCGTTTTGTTTCCGTGGACGCGGCAACGCACCACTGAGGCTTTTTTTCTTACACCTGTGGGAAGCGCCCGTTGCGCAGCCCTGAAGCAGCAACATAAAGGAACCTCATGATTCCCTTCGGTACGCTTGTTGTCTATGTAACTCCAAAGGGCCGCCGCTACGTCAAACGCCTTGTCGAAGGACAGGACTGGCACAGCAACGACGGCACCCTGGTTTCTGCCGAGGTGGCTCAGGCCAACTTTGGGTCTGTGGTCTACACCAACCAGAACATTCCCATTCAGGTGCTCGAAGCAACCCTGTATGACCGCCTCAAGGGCCTCAAGCGGCAGACGCAGATCATCTATCCCAAGGATATCGCCTATATCTGCCTGCGCCTTGGCGCTGGCCCGGGCCGTACCATCATTGAGGCTGGCTGCGGATCCGGCGGTCTGACCACGGGTCTTTCGTGGTTTTGCGGCCCCACTGGCCGCGTGGTAAGCCACGAGGCCCGCGAAGAATTCATGAAGCTGGCGCGCCGTAACCTCGAATGGGCGGGCGTGGGCGAAAACGTAGAGCTGCACAACCGCGACGTGGCCGAAGGCTTTGCCGTTACCGGCGCGGACGCGCTGTTCCTTGACGTGCGCACCCCCTGGGAATATCTCGACCACGCGCTGGCCGCAGTACGCCCCGGCGCGAGCTTTGGCTTTCTGCTGCCCACGGTGGATCAGGTCAGCAAGCTGCTGCTGGGCCTTGAACGCGGCCCCTTTGCCGATGTGGAAGTGTGCGAAATCCTCATCCGCCGCTGGAAACCCGTGGCCGACCGTCTGCGTCCCGAAGACCGCATGACCGCCCACACGGGTTTTCTGGTCTTTGCCCGTCAGCAGGACCGCAACGCCGACTTTGAATCGCGCAAACCCATGGGCACGCGCGAGCGCAAGCAGGAAGCCGCCCGCCTGGCCCGCCTGGGCCTGACAGACGAAGCCGTGGAAGCCACGGAAGCCGACATTGCCGATAACGACGGCGAATAGATTGCATTGCGAGGCATGCCGCCCCGCCAGAACATATATAAAGGAAGTGCCCGCCAATGG
>NZ_WASP01000007.1:19202-67181 GCF_009712225.1 Desulfovibrio sp.
CCTTCCCCCCCGCCGGGGGGGGCCACTTCCTTTTTTAGTTTTCACGGCCCTGCCAGTTTACCCTGCGGCCCCACAAAGGCAGGAGGCACGCGGAAGCCGTCAGGGACTACAACTCGTTCCCCAGCCTGTTGCGGGCCTGTTTATTTGATATTGAAAAACCGCAACCGCAAGGCATTGGTCACAACAGAAACGGACGAAAGCGCCATGGCCGTGCCAGCCAGCATGGGCGAAAGCATGGGGCCGCCAAAAACATGCAGCAACCCGGCAGCCACCGGCAAACCGAGCACGTTGTAGCCAAATGCCCAAAACAGGTTCTGGCGGATGTTGCGCATGGTTGCTCGCGAAAGGGCCAGCGCCGTAAGCACGGCCTCCATACCGTCGCGCATCAGCACAATATCGCCCGCTTCGGCGCTCACATCCACGCCCGTTCCCACTGCCATGCCCACATGGGCGGCTGCCAGCGCCGGAGCATCGTTGATGCCGTCGCCCACCATGCCCACCACGTGGCCTTCTTCCTGAAGCCGTCGCACATAGGCGGCCTTGTCTGCGGGCAGTAGACCTGCGGCAATTTCGTCTACACCAGCCAGCTGGGCCACGGCCTTTGCCGTGCGCTCGTTATCGCCCGTTAGCATGACCACACGCACACCCATGCCGCGCAGCCGGCTGACCACAGAGGCCGATTCAGGCCGCAGGGCATCTGCCAGCGCCAGAATACCCGCCAGTCGCGTGCTACCCTGCTGTTCCACAGCCAACAACAGGGGGGTCTGGCCTTCCTGCGCCAGCTGGACCAGTTTGCCCTGTGTTTCTTCTGGCACTGCAAGCCCGCGCTCGGTCATAAAGGCCGGGTTGCCAACAGCAATGCCCACGGGGCCGCCATCTACAACAACCTGGCCGGAAATACCCATGCCGGGGGCCACCTGCACATCTTCCACGGGCAGTAGGGGCAGGCCGCGCTCCCTGGCCGCCCCCACAAGGGCGAGGGCAAGGGGATGTTCCGAGCGCGCCTCCAGCGAGGCCGCCATGCCCAGCAGCGTGTTTTCGTCCATGCCTGCGGGACTCTCCAGCAGGGTCACGCCCGTAAGCACGGGCTTGCCCGTGGTGAGAGTGCCGGTCTTGTCCACAGCCAGTACGCTGATGTGCCCGGCCTGTTCAAGGGCCGCGCCGTTTTTGATCAGCACGCCGAGCTGCGCGCCCCGCCCAGTGCCCACCATGATGGACATGGGCGTGGCAAGGCCCATGGCGCAAGGGCAGGCCATAACCAGCACGGCCACAAACACCGTAAACGCCGTGGTTATGGGCTCTGCGCTGAACACAAGCCACGCGAGGCCCGCCACCAGGGCGAGAACCATAACCGTGGGTACAAAGTAAAAACTCACCCTGTCTGCAAGCCGCGCAATGGGAGCCTTGCTGCCCTGCGCCTCGCGCACCAGCCGGATTATACGTGCAAGCCGTGTGTTGCCGCCCACGGCCTCGGCCACAAAGGTGAGGGAGCCCTCGCCGTTGACGCTGCCAGCGGCCAGCTTGTCGCCCGGCCCCACGGGTACGGGTATGGATTCCCCCGTAAGCAGCGAAAGATCCACGGCGCTCTTGCCGGTCAGCACTGCACCGTCCACCGGTACGCGGCCACCGGGCCTGAGCAGCAAGTGGTCGCCAACGCGCACCTGATCAAGGGCAATCTGTTCCGGGGCCGCAGCCGGGTCTTCCGCACTGAGGCGCAGCGCGTGCTCTGGCGTGAGGCTCATGAGCGCGCCCATGGCATCGCCAGCACGGCGTTTGGCCACGGCTTCCAGAAACTGCCCAAGCTCGATCATGGTCAGCAGCACAGCGCACGACTCATAATAAAGGTTCATGGCTCGGGTCATGGGCTCGCTGCCTGCAAGACCCAGCAGTGTGTTGCCAAGGCTGAACAGAAAGGCCGCGCCAGTGCCCACCGCCACCAGGCTGTCCATGGCCGGAGCCTTGCGCAACAGTGCGGCGATGCCATCCACATAAAAATGACGCCCCAGCCACACCACCGGCAGGGTCAGCACCAGCTGGGCCAGCATGAAGGCATTTGGTGAAAGATGCGGGTCAATTGCCCGCGGCAGAGGCAGCCCCAACATGTGCCCCATGGAAATGACCAGCAGGGGTACGGCAAATGCCGCCATGGGCAGCAGACGGCGCAGGCGGGCGTGGATATCTGCCGCCGCCCTGGCCTTGTTTTCTTCAAACTGGCGGGCGGCATCATCGCTGGCCGCAGGAGTGGCGGTGAACCCCAGGGCGGCGACGCGCTCCATTATCTGTTGTTGCAGTTCTGCTCCGTCACCCTGGCCCGGCCAGACTTCCGCACTGGCAGCCGCCAGATTGACGCTGATTTTTTCCACTCCTTCCATGCGGCCCACCACCCGCTCGATACGCGAGGAGCAGGCGGCGCAATGCATGCCGCCAATGTCAAAACGCAGGGGGCATGCGGATTTTTCTGTATCGGTATTCATGGGCTCTCCACTTGTCTTTCGGTGTGGCCGGGCGTAGTGTGTAGATGAAAATGAAAACGCTTTCCTGATGGAGGATACGATGAAAAGTCTGAAAGTCAATGGCATGCGCTGCGGTCACTGCAAGGCGGCGGTTGAAGAAGCGGCGGCCAAGATTGCGGGCGTTGCCAATCCGCAGGTGAGCCTTGAAGACAAGGAACTGCGCTTTGAAGAAACCGCACCGGTGGACATGCAGGCCCTGAAAACGGCCATAAGCAACATCGGTTTTGACCCGGAATAACCCCAAGGGTTCATACACAGCCTGTTTAAAAATCAGGGGGCGCTGCCAGCATGCCAGATGCGCGTGCGGCAACGCCCCCTGACTATTATTGAAGGGGCACCCCATCCGCCGCAGACAACCCAGGCCAGAGCAGGAGCGCTGCAGGAGCCAGCCGGATACTTCCGCTTTACGTCCCGTACCTTGCCGTTTTCGGCCAAATGGCGTAGTAACGGGCAGGTAATCATTGCCATACATCCCTCGCACCCTCACCGCAACGGCACCACAGGCATGCAAACACATCCCACCAGAGTAACAGATATTTTTTGCGCGGGCCGCTGGATTTTCCTGCTGTGCTGTCTGCTGACCGCTACGCCTGCCGTGGCGGCTCCCGGCGTTTTTTCGCTGGATTTTACCACCATACGGCTTGGGGATGATGCGCAGGGCTCCATAACCACAAGCGGAGAGGCAGCCACGGTTGTGCAGCCAGTGCACACCAGCGACGCCAGCCCGACTGCTGATATCCTGCTGACTGCGGCTGCCAGCAATCCGGTCTCTCCGGTGGTGCTCGTGGTGGGCGGCATTCAGGGTGACGAGCCGGGCGGATTTTCTGCTGCTACCCTGCTGACCACGCACTACACCATTCAAAAGGGTGTGCTGTGGGTTGTGCCCAACCTCAACTTTCCCAGCATTATCAAGCGCTCGCGCGGCCTGCACGGCGATATGAACCGCAAGTTTGCCAAGCTCGACAACAGCGACCCCGAATTTGGCACGGTACGCCGCATTCAGGAGCTTATCAGTCATCCCCGTGTGAACCTTGTGCTCAACTTGCACGACGGCAGCGGTTATTACCGGCAGTCGTACGAAGACAAACTGCGCAATCCCAACCGATGGGGGCAGTCTGTCATCATAGATCAGGAATCCCTTTCCGGGGCATTTATGGGTTCGCTGGGCGACGAAGCCCGACAGGCAGCCGAATCAGCCAACAGCAGGCTTCTCTCACCGCAGCACACTCTGCACGTGCACAATACCAAAACAGCCGAAGGCGACCACGAAATGGACAGAAGCCTTTCATACTTTGCCGTGAGGCAGGGCAAGGCGGCTTTTGGGCTTGAAGCCAGCAAGGAATTTTCTGTTGAAGTGCGCGCCTACTATCACCTGCTGATGGTTGAATCGTTCCTGACGCAGGCGGGTGTGACCTTTACGCGAAATTTTGAAATGAACCCCGATGGCATACGCGAGGCATTGCTGGACAACCTGGGTGTTTCGTTTGCCGACAACAAGATATTCCTGCCGCTTGAAGATGTACGCCCGGCCATTAATCTGCTGCCCCTCTCAAAAGACGCACCAGCCCAGGCTGTGACCTCAAAACCCATCATGGCCGTGCTGCCCTGCGCCAAGGGTGAGGAAGGCCAGTACTGCGTACACTACGGCAACCGCATGATTACGCTCATCCGCCCCGACTGGCGCGAGATGGACCACAGCATCACGGGCATGCGCGTGCTTGCAGATGGCCGCGAGGCCCAGGCCGAGTTCGGTCAGGTGGTGGAGGTGTCCAAAAGTCTTGTGGTACAGCCCGCGCACGGTTACAGGGTCAACGCCATCGGCTACGACAGCGGCCGCAAGGATGAAAGCGGCGAAACCATGACCCTCAAGGACTTTCAGACGCGCTTTTCTGTTGACCGCCAGGGCAGGCTCTACCGCGTGGAGGTCTACAAGGACCAGCGCTTCAGCGGCATGTTTCTGGTACGATTTGTTTCTGGCGCAAGCCGCATGACTCGCAACGACCCTCTGCCCAAGTCTCAGGACAGGCTGCCCGACAGGCCAGGTCAGGAATCAACATTGGGGTTCTGAACCAATCATGTCCAATCCCACCATCTGCGTTGCGGGCGGCGGTAGCTGGGGCACAGCCCTGGCCCACCTGCTGGCCGCCAACGGTTACGATACGTCTCTCTGGCTGCGTGACGCTGCCGTTGCCGAAGCTGTAAACAGCCGCCACGAAAACCCGCGCTACCTGCCGGGCTTTGCCCTGCACCCCAACCTGGCCGCTACCACGGCCCCCACGGTTCTGGGCAGGGAGATTGTGGTGCTGGCCGTGCCGTGCCAGCAGCTGCGCGGCTGGCTTGCGGCCAATGCAGTGCACTTTTGCAGCAATGCCGTGCTTGTCAACGCCGCCAAGGGCATTGAGACAGCCAACCTTGTCACCTGTGCCGAGATTGCCCAGCAATCTCTCGCCCATCTGCACCCCCGATATGCGGTTCTCTCCGGCCCATCCTTTGCTGCAGACGTGCTGCGGGGCCTGCCTACGGCAGTGGTGCTTGCCTCGGCGGACGAAGCCCTTGGACATACCCTGCGTCAGATATTTTCCAGCTCCAGCTTTCGCTGCTATTCCAGCACCGACGTGATGGGCGTTGAAATGGGCGGCGCCGTCAAAAACGTCATGGCCATTGCCGCAGGCGTATGCGATGGGCTTGGCCTTGGGCACAACAGCCGTGCGGCCCTCATAACCCGTGGCCTTGCAGAAATGAGCCGCCTTGGCGTGGCGCGCGGCGCACAGCCGCACACATTCATGGGCCTCTCCGGCCTGGGCGACCTTACCTTGACCTGCACCGGCGACCTCTCGCGCAACCGGCAGGTTGGGCTGCGACTTGGCCGGGGTGAAAAGCTCGATCAGATCACCGCAAGCCTCGGCATGGTGGCAGAAGGGGTAAAGACCACCGCGGCAATCTACGATCTTGCCCGCTGCCTGCACGTGGACGCCCCCCTTACGGAAGCCGTGCACAGCATACTGTACCGCAACTGCGACCCGCTGGAAGTGCTGCACAATCTCATGTCGCGCCGCCTGCGCGACGAGTAGCATCACCAGCCCTTCATCAGTGCTCCACCTATCCTTACAACACGCCTGCACCTATCGTGACAGCACGTTACGTCTGCGTAATGCAGCCGCACAACCATCTGGACAGTCAGGATAATTCCGGGCTGTTTCCGGGCGGGTCGACCTCCTTTTTTCCCTCTTTTCTGATCGCTCAAAAAAAATTCTCACTTTTTTTCCGGCCCCAATTTTTTTTGGCGCGAGCCATCTGACCTCTGCCACACTGGTAAAATAAATCACAAAAAAGCGCGCAGCACGCAATGACTTTGCCAGAAATATCAGCGCATATTTCACACGTTTTTCTATTTATTGCTACTGCGAAATTTGCACGATTTAGCTCATATTCCGATAGTTCAAAAAATCACATTTTAACATGTCGTTGTCATTGAATTTCACAACGTTGCACAATGCATTAGCGATTTTTTGCACAATTTGATTGTGTAAACAGTTAAATGAGAACTAACATACCGATTTCACAGCCTCCCAAAATCGCGCAAAACACACAGCCGTTATTTCACCTATTCACTTTTTACCCGTTTTGATACCAAATTTTGCAATCTACCTGATCTTTTTAAAAGAGTTGTTGCTTGCAACGCTTTGCAAAGTGGGCTAAGGCAAAAAAACTCTTTAAAAGTATTTTTTCACGACATGGTATGGTGGTGATACCATCACACCATTTAGGGAATGCGGCCCGGACTTGACCGGGCTGATCCGCCGGGTTCATCCGAGAGACCCGCAAACCACGGGGCAAACTATGACGGAATCACTGTTTTCGGCTGGCGGCTTTCTTGTGCCGCTTCTCGTGGGCATGGCCCTTATGCTGTACGGCGCGGCCAAATCCGTGCAACAGCGCAACAATCCCCGCAGCCTGATCCTATGGGGTTCGCTGCACGACGCAGGCATCTTCTGTCTGGGTCTGGGAGCCAGTGGCGGCATCAACAGTACGGGCCTGTGGCTCTTCGTACTGTTCCAGGCAGCTGCTCGGCTGCTGGCCTGGGCTGCCCTGACGCGGCTTACCCCCCCGGCGCTTGGCGCGCCGGTACAGCTGCAGGATCTTTGCGCTACCGCTAAGCGTCAACCCTGGACCGCCGCCTGTTTCGGGCTGGGCATGCTGGCCGCAGTGGGCGGCTCGCCATTCCTGGTGCCTGAAGCGCGCATGTTCATCAGTGCAGGCGTACTGGGCAGCATGCCCGGCGCCATGGCTGCTCTGCTGTGTATGGCTCTGGCCACCACAGTGCTTATCTGGCTGCATGTGGAAGCCGTGCGCATCGCCGTGCTCGACACCACTGCAGACGAAGGTTCCAGCAGCTCCTGGGCGGCGCCTGCGGGCAACGTCTTCCTGATGCTGGGTCTTGCTGCGGTTGTGGCCCTGCTGGGCGTGTTCCGCGGCCCGATCACCGGCATGCTGGCTTCTGCCTATAATGTGGCTGTGCCGCATTCGGCAGCACACCCTGCATACTGGTGTTACTACCTTGGCGCCTTCGCCACCGGTGCTGCCTTTCTGGTAAAGTTTGACCGCGCTCCCCTTGTGGGCGTGGCCTCTGCCGCACTGGCGCTCTTTGCCACACTGGCAGCCGAGGCAGCCCCCACCGCCAAGCTCTTCCTGATCATGGTCAGCGTTGTGGCTCTGGTGGTCAGCGTGTACTCGCTGAGCTACATCCATGAACGGCATGGCCGCTACTGGTTCTTCCTGCTGCTTACCTTCGCCTCGCTGGCGGGCATCGTTTCTTCCAGCGATTCGGCGAACATGTACGGCTACTGGGAACTCATGACCTTCGCCTCCTACTTCCTGGTGGTGCATGAGAACAACCGCAGCGCCTACGACGCCGGTCTCAAATATTATGTAATGTGCGCGGGCGGCGCGCTGTTCATGCTGCCCGGCCTGTTGCTGCTGGGCGATCCCACGCTTTCGTCCGGTCTGGTTCAGGGCGCATTTGTGCTTTGCCTTGCTGGCTTTGCCGTCAAGATGGGCCTTGTGCCCCTGCACTCCTGGCTGCCTGACGCCCACCCCGCAGCGCCTTCTTCCGTGTCTGGTCCCCTTTCGGGTATCATCACCAAGATGGGCGTGTTCGGCATAGTTGTGGTGCTGCTCATGCGGCCCATGATCGTGGGCATGCCCGGCCTGTTCGGCCTTTCGTGGCTGGGCACGGGCCTGGTTGCCATGGGCGCGGCCACCCTTGTGTATGGTGAAGTCATGGCCCTGCGCCAGGATGACATCAAACGCATGCTGGCCTACTCGACCCTTGGTCAGATTGGCGAAATCGCCCTGGTGCTCGGCATTGGCACATGGCTCTCGACCACGGGTGCCCTGTGGCACATGCTCAACCACGCCATCATGAAAGACCTGCTCTTCCTTGGTGCAGGCGCTCTCATCATGCGTGCGGGCAGCCGCAAGCTTGCCGACCTGCGCGGCCTTGGCCGCCAGATGCCCGTTACCGTTGCCTGCATGGGCATCGGCCTTGTGAGCATCATGGGTCTGCCGCCCTTTGGCGCTTTCTACAGCAAGTTCATGATGATCCAGGCGGCCACAGCCGCTGGGCACATCTGGCTGGCGGCCCTGATTCTGGGCGGCTCGCTGGTGGGACTGATCTACTATACGCGCATTCTTAAAACCCTGGTGTTCGAAGAACGCCCCGCAGACCTGCCCGCCGTCACCGAGGTGCCGCGCAGCATGCAGATCGGCCTGGCTGTTCTGGCCGCAATTTGCGTCATCATGGGCCTTGCCCCGCAACTTGCCATGAACCTTGTGGTTCCTGTGGCCTCCATGTGCTTCACGCCCAACCTCACCGACCCCGACGTGCTGGTCGCCATGAATGTTTCGTGGCCCATCTTTGTGGTTGTGCCGGTGTTTGGCGCGCTGATCCCGGCCATGTTCTACCGCGATCGCAAGAAGGCCGGCTGGGCCAGCGTGGGTGTGCTGCTGTTCACCGCACTGTTGGTTGTGCTGTTTGGCCGCGGTCTTGATACGCTTTCATTCTGCTTTGCCCTGGTTGTTCCCGTGCTGGGTGCGGTCAACATGGCCTACGCCCTTGGCTACATGGAACACAGCCATCGCCAGTGGCGCTTCTACTGCGCCTTTACCGCCATGTGCGGCGGTCTCATCGGCATGGCAGCCAGTCAGTACATGCTGAGCTTCTTCCTGTTCTGGGAAATCATGAGCTCGTGGACGCTGTACCTGGCCATTGCCCACGAAGGCGACAAGGACTCGCTGCGCGAAGCCTTCAAGTACTTTATCTTCAACGTGTTTGGCGCTGGATTCATCTTCCTGGGCATGTGTCTGGTTGGGCCTTTCACGCCCTTCAACGCCACCCTGCTCACCGGTGCGGCCCCCTACATGCCCCACGGCGCTGCTTGGCTTGGCATGGCCCTGCTGGCCGCCGGCTTCCTGATGAAGGCGGCGCAGCTGCCCTTCCGCATTGACTGGCAGATGCACCCGGCGCTGGCTCCCACGCCTGTTTCCGGTTACATCTCGTCCGTGCTGCTTAAGAGCGCCATTCTCGGCCTCATCAAGCTGTTCATGCTCATGGGCGGCGGCTTTATGCTGGCTGGCGTGCTGGGCGGCATGGAGCAGAACATCATCAGCACCATCGCCATGTGGGTTGGCGGCATCACCATTATCATGGCTGCCTTGCAGGCCCTGCGCACCAACGTCATCAAGCTTGTGTTCATCTACTCTACGGTGAGCCAGCTGGGTTACATGGTGCTGGCGGTTGCCGCTGGCGGCGCACTGGGGTACGCGGGCGGCATGCTGCACGTGATCAACCACGTGTTCTTCAAAGACCTGCTCTTCCTTGTGTGCGGCGCAGTCATGTTTGCCACCCACAGGGAAACCCTTGACGACCTCGGCGGCATTGGCCGCCAGATGCCCTTTACCCTTGCCATGTTCGCCATTGCCGGTCTTTCGGTGGTGGGCGTGCCGCCTACCAGCGGTTTCTCGTCCAAATGGCTGATCTACCATGCCCTCATGGAAGCGGGCCAGCCCTTCCTTGCCCTGCTCTCCCTGATCGGCAGCGTGCTGACCATGGCCTACATTGCCAAGTTCCTGCATGCGGCCTTCCTGGGCCAGCCCTCACCCAACCTGCACGATGTGCATGAGGCCCCGCTGATCATGCGCGCGCCCATGGGCATATTGGCTGCCGGTTGCGTGATCACGGGCGTGTTCCCCGGTCTGGCTCTTGGCCCCATCAACAACGTGCTGGCCGAGTACGGCTTTATGCCCCTCAATGTGGGCCTGTCCGGTGTGCTTTCCGGCCCCGGCGCATGGAACGCCACTGGCATGTTTGTGATGATGGCCCTCGCCTTTGCTGGTGGACGCTGGTTTGTGCTGCGCTTTACCCGCCTGCGCGAAATCGACGTCCACACCTGCGGCCTGCCGGTTGAAACATCCACCAGCCGCATGAAGCCCTCCAGCATTTACGGGGACATCCTCCGCCTTATGGGCGGTGAAAAGACCGCCAAGGAGAACCGCTGATGAGCGATACCCTGCTTGCCATACTGCATATGTGCATCTTCCCCGGCGGGGCATTTGCCCTACTGGTGGCCATGTTCTTCAAAGGACTTGACCGCCGGGTCGAGGCGCGGCTGCAGCGCCGCGTCGGCCCCCCGCTGATCCAGCCCTGGCTTGATATTGCCAAGCTGCTGACCAAGGAAACCCTGATCCCCAAAACCGCTGTCCGCTCGGTCTTTTTGATGGCCCCGGTATTCGGTTTTACGGGCATGGCCGTGTGCGCGGCCTTTATACCGATTCCCGGCGTGTTCAACGGCCTGTTCAACATGGGCGACCTGCTGGTGATCTTCTACCTATTGCCCATCCCGGCTATGGCCATCATGCTGGGTGGCTCGGCCTCCAGCTCGCCTTACGGCGCTGTGGGCTTCTCGCGCGAAATGATGCTGATGCTGGCTTACGAGACTCCTCTGCTCATGATTCTGCTTGCGGTTGCCATGCTGACAGGCAAGATTCTGACCGGCGGAGCATGGGGCGCGGAATTTTCGCTGCTCAAGATCGTTGCCATGCAGCAGCAGGTGGGTTCGTTTGGGTTCAACCCCACCATGATCCCCGCCTTCCTGGCGTACCTGATCTTCTTGCCCGGAACCATGGGCGTTGTGCCCTTTGATATTCCTGAGGCAGAAACCGAACTTATCGAAGGCCCTCTGCTGGAATACGGCGGCCCCCTGCTGGCCATGTTCCAGATCACTTCCGCGCTCAAGACCTTCGTTGTTCTGGGCCTGGGGGTTGCGCTTTTCTTCCCCGGCACCATATCTGATATATGGCTGGTGAATCTGGTTTGGTTCCTGCTCAAGTGCCTTGCGCTCATGCTGGTGTCGCTTACCCTGGTCAAATCGGCCACCGGGCGCTTCCGCATTGATCAGGCGTTCCGCTTTTACATAACGGTGCCCACGGCGCTTGCGCTGTGCAGCCTGATACTGGTCTGGGTGATGTAAGGAGGCCGACGTGTCGCTGGATAACATGCTTAAAAAACTCTCCGTGCGGTCGCCGTGGCTTTTCCGCATCAACGCTGGATCGTGCAACGGTTGCGACGTGGAACTGGCCACTACCGCCTGCATTCCGCGCTATGACGTGGAACGTCTGGGTTGCCGCTACTGCGGCAGCCCCCGCCATGCCGACATTGTGCTTGTCACCGGCCCCCTGACCACCAGGGTGCGTGACCGTGTGCTCAAGGTGTGGAATGAAATTCCCGAACCCAAGGTAACCGTGGCTGTGGGCATCTGCCCCATCTCGGGCGGCGTGTTCCGCGAGGGCTATTCCATCGAAGGCCCCCTCGACCGCTACATTCCCGTAGATGTCAATGTGCCCGGCTGCCCGCCCCGCCCCCAGGCCATTCTTGAGGCTGTGGTGCTTGCGCGGTCCATATGGATGAAAAAACTGGGCTTGGAGGAGTGATATGGCGGGCTTCCTGAAAGTACTGTTCCGCAATTTGCTGGAAGGTCCGAGCACCGATCCCTTCCCGCTGGGTGAAACCTTCACCCCCGACCGGCTTCGCGGCAAGGCTGTTGTTGATCCTGAACTGTGCATGGGCTGCGGCATCTGCCGTCACTCGTGCGCTGCCGGGGCCATCAACATCTCGCCCCTGCCCGACCGCAAGGGTTTTACCATCACCATCTGGCAAAACTCGTGCTGCCTGTGTGCCTCGTGCCGCCATTACTGCCCCACCGGCGCAATGAGCATCACCACTGACTGGCACACCGCGCACACTGAAGCTGACAAGTTTAACCGCATCGAACAGCAGACCGTGCACTACGTGCCCTGCGACGGTTGCGGCGAGCTCATGCGGCCCCTGCCCAAAAAGCTGGCCGACAAGCTCTATGCCTATAATAATGAAATCGACAGGGACCTGACGCGCAGGCTCTGCCCCAAGTGCCGGCAGATTGAAGACGGCAAGCGCAATGCCTGTGCCCTGCCCTCCGCCACTGGCGAATCGGCGGCGAGCAGCGTTACTTCTGCCGCTCCCACAAAGGATTAGCGGATCATACCCGCGGAGAACATATGCAAGAGACAATCAACGGCAACGCCAAAGTCATTGAGGGGCTCTCGGCCCTGTGCACCGAAGACGACGCCGTACATCACAGCGCCGACAGCTTCGGCAATGCCTTCCACTGGTTCAGGCTCGGTACGCCGCGCATGCTTCAGGAAGCCGCCGCCATCATGCGTGATGCCAACGCCCGCCTGTGCATGACCACGGCCTACAACCGCCGCCAGCTCAGCGAGCCCATGCAGGAAGTCTGCTACCATTTCGAGCTTGATGGCGTGGTTTACAACATGACTGTTACCCTTAACGGCGAGTGGCCCACCGTGCCCTCCATCACCCCGCTTTTTGCCAACGCTGACTGGCATGAGCGCGAAATGATGGAACTTTACGGCATTCAGGTTACCGGTCACCCCAATCCCACCCGCCTGTTTCTTGATGAAGAGCTTGACGCAGGCATTCTCAACGAGGCCGTGCCCCTGTCCATCATGATGAACGGGGCCTGCACCACCGACCTCTGGGAACGCATTCTCAATGACAAGGAGCGCCGCTCATGAGCAACACCTTCACCATGCCTCTGGGCCCCGTACACGTGGCCCTCGAGGAACCGGTATATTTCCACCTCACGGTGGATGGTGAAACCGTTCGCAACGTTGAGCTCACCTCTGGGCACGTGCACCGTGGCATGGAAGCCATGGCCACCCAGCGCAACCTTGTCAAGAACGTAACCCTGACCGAGCGCGTGTGTTCGCTGTGTTCCAACAGCCACTCCTTCACCTACAGTATGGTGGTGGAAAACGTGCTTGGCATCACCATTCCCGAGCGCGCCTGCTACCTGCGCGTGGTGGCCGAAGAAATCAAGCGTATTGCCTCGCACCTTTTCAACACTGCCATTCAGGCGCATATCATCGGCTTCAAGTCGCTGTTCATGCACGTAATGGAAGTGCGTGAAATGATGCAGGATCTCAAAGAAACCGTTTACGGCAACCGTATGAACCTGGCGGCCAACTGCATCGGCGGCGTAAAGTACAACGTTACCCCCGAACTGCTGGACTACATGCTCAAGACGCTGGCCAAGGTTGAACCGCACGTGGACGAAATCCGCGAGATTTACGCCACCAACGGCATGGTTCTGGGCCGCACCAAGGGCCTTGGCCTGCTGCCCAAGGAAGACGCCCTGCACCTCGGCGTGGTGGGCCCCGTGGCCCGTGGCTCCGGCGTTGCCATTGACGTGCGCAAAGACTCGCCCTACGCCGCCTACGGCAAGCTGGACTTCAAGTCCATCACCGAGACCGGCTGCTGCGTCAATTCGCGCACCATGGTGCGGCTGCACGAGATTTTTGAATCGTTCAGCCTCATCCGCCAGTGCATCGAAAGGATGCCCGAAGGCGAGGTTACGACCCCCATGCGCCAGATCCGTACTGCTGAGGCCTGCGCACGCACCGAAGCACCGCGTGGCGAAGTGTTTTACTACATCCGCACCAACGGCACGGATATGCCCTCGCGTCTTAAGTGGCGCGTGCCTTCCTACATGAACTGGAAGGCTCTGGGTGTCATGATGCGTGACTGCAAAGTGGCCGATGTGGCTCTGATTACCAACAGCATCGACCCCTGCGTTTCCTGCACCGAACGCTAGGCAGGAAGGCTCCGGGTTTACCTATGCACGAGGCAACGCTGGTTCAGGGACTGCTGGACATGGCCATCAAGGCTGTGAAAGAGCACAATGCGACCAATCCGGAATCACCGGTTACCCGCATTGCAGAATTCCAGTGCGAACTGGGCCTGCTTGCCTGTGTAGAAGCGCAAACCCTCACCGCCTGCTTTGAACTGCTGGCGGAAGGAACCTTGGCGGAGGGCGCGAAGCTCACTTTGACCACCGCGCCCCTGGCCTGCAGCTGTCATCAGTGCGGGCATGAATTCAGCCTGACGCAACGGCATTTCGTCTGCCCAAGTTGCGGCGGCGAAAACATCCACTTCAACGGGGGCCATGGGATGACTCTTATGGCCCTGCACGTTGCATCCGAGGAAACGGACCATGACTGAACATATCCAGGTCGTACCCGACAAATGCCGCGCCTGCCGCCGCTGTGAAGTGGCCTGCATTGCTGCCCACCACGGCATGAGCTTTAAAGAGGCCATGAAACACCGCGATGAACTGGTTTCGCGCGTACAGGTTGTTAAGGCCGAAGGCTTTAAAACCACCGTGCGTTGCCACCAGTGCGACCACGCACCCTGCGCCAATGTGTGCCCCACCGGCGCGCTGCAGCAGGATGCCGATGGCCGCATCATCATGCGCGTGCAATACTGCGTAGCCTGTAAGATGTGCATCGCCGCATGCCCTTACGGAACAATCACCCTTGAAACCATCGGTATGCCCTCCGTGGACGGCGAAGACGGCGAAACCCTCGCCCAGCGCGCCCGCCGCGAGGTTGCCGTGCGTTGCGACATGTGCCGCGCCTGGCGCATGGAAAACGGCAAGCGCATCACCGCCTGCATGGAAGCCTGCCCGGCCCACGCCCTTTCGCTGGTGCTGGCCGACGGCTCTGTGGTGCAGGCCCCCGCGCCTGAGAAGAAGCCCGCCGCTGAAGGCGACACCGCAAAGCCTGCCACCCCTGTGGCCGAGCCCGGCCCCCGCGCGTCTGTGACGGCTGCCGCCAACGCTGCCGAAGCCCCCAAGGCCGAGGTTGCCGCACCGGTTGCTGAAGCTCCCGCTGCCCCGATGGTGGAAGCTCCTGTCGTAGCGGCCCCCGCTGCACCGGTTGCTGAAGAGCCAAAGGCCGAGCCCGTGGTGGAAGCCGCCCCGGTGGTGGAAGAAGCTCCAGCTGCTCCGGTGGCCGAGGCTGCTCCCGAAGCCCCTGCTGAAGCCGCCCCGGTGGAAACTCCGGCAGAAGCTCCTGTCGCTCCCAAGGTGGCTGCTCCCAAGGCAGCAGCCAAGAGCAGTAAAAAGTCCGCCAAAAAGGGCGGCAAGAAGTAACCACTTCTGACATAGAACCATTCAGGCCCCGGCGGGCGCAGGCACATGCCTGCATCTGCCGGGGCCTTGCTATTTGTGCGCAACAACCTGAGAATATCGGTTCACCGCACATATTCCCTTCACAAATCCAGCTTCATTATTAAAAGTTTTTGAATAACATTCTTTTTTGTGACCGACGTCACAGAACAATTCAATTATTTCTGGTGTACAGCACTTGTGCACAGGCTGACATGCACCGGGAGCAATCCCGCCACAGGCAGAACCTGGAACACCCATGAGGGAGCAGCCAGCCACAGCTGGCCCCCACAGCACATTCAAATCCGCCCCGCATATAGCGGCGGCCAGAATGGGGAAAAGCGATGGATAACGGCGACCTGCAAACCATCTACGCTGCGTTGCAAGCGGGCCCCTTTGCGGCCATGTCTGAAGCTGAACGGCAGAAGCTCGCGCAACACGCGCGCTTGCAGCCCTTCAGCCTTGGCACCACCCTCTTCAGGGAGGGCGAAGCCACCACAGACCCCATGCTGCTGCTTTCCGGTATGGTCAAATTGTGCCGCCATTCTGCTCAGGGCAAGGAATGCGTGCTGCATCTGGTGAGGCCTGGCAGGCTGCTGGATGCTGGTGTGCTGTTTTACGAAGAAGGCCTGCCCGTAAGCGCCATTGGAGTGCAGGCGGGCACGGTGCTGCGCATCGACCGCAAGGCCCTGCTTGAATCCCTGCGCAATGAGGGTGCGCTAAGCCTTGCACTGCTCAATGCCATGAGCCTGCGTCAGCGCCTGTTCATCAACAAGATTGCCGGATCACAGGGCCGTATATCCGTATCTGGTCGTGTGGCTGCATGGCTGCTGCACCGGGCCAAGATGGAAAAAAGCGCCACTTTGAGCATGGGCGTCACACAGGAAACACTGGCCCGCCAGATGGGCATCAGCCGCGAGAGCCTGAGCCGCGAGCTCAGCGCACTGGCGTCGGCAGGGCTTATCGACCGTGACCGTCGCCGGGTAACATTGCTCGATGCCGATGCTCTGCGCGAAAGGGCCGAGGCTTAGAATTTCATGAAAGCTTGCATTGTCTATTCATCATGCACCGGCAATACCCGCAAGGTTGCCGAGGCTCTGGCCGATACTTCGGGCGTTCCGTGCTTTGCCGTGCGCCATGCTCCCAATCCCGACGATTATGATCTGCTGGCTCTGGGCTTCTGGGTACGCAAAGGGCTGCCCGACGCGCGCGCCCAGCGCTATATGGCCAGCGTGACCGGCAAGCAGGTTTTCTTTTTTGGCACCTTGGGCGCATGGCCGCATTCGGAACACGCCCGCCGCTGCGTGGCTGCCACCTACGAGCTGCTGCAGGCTGGCGGCAACACGGTGGTGGATGGCTTTTTGTGCCAGGGCAGGATAAACCCACAGGTCATAGCCGCAACACAACGCAAGGGCGGCCACACCATGACCGCTGAACGTCGCGCGCGCCAGCTCGAAGCCGAGCGGCATCCCGATGCAGCAGACCTCGCGTCGGCCCGTCTGCACTGGCAGCGCTGCCTGCAGAAATGCGCGGCTGCCAGCGCCCACATGGATTCCACCTCTTGTTTTGCCACAGGCATTGTGCCCACGCCGCAATCAATCGGCAACAATTCTGCGCTGTAACCAGCCAGCACACAGCCTCAGGAGCCGCTCATGCGCAAACAGGACCGCGAATGCCTCGATCCGGCATTTTTTGACGAAGTTTTTTCCACAGCCGAAGACCTCTGTCTGGCCATGCATGACGGGGATTTTCCCTATGTCATTCCCCTCAATTTCGTGCACCTGGGCAACTGCGTCTACATTCACTGTGCCCTTGAGGGGCACAAGCTCGACTGTATCCGCAACAATCCCAATGTGGCCTTTACCCTGGCGGCCGATGTGCGCATTCATCAGGAAAAATCCACTACCTACTATAAATCCGTTTGCGGCACTGGCCGCGCAGTGCTTGTGGAAGACCCGGCCGAAAAAGGCCGCGCCCTTGATGCCCTGGCCAAACGCTATGCCGCCCTGTGCCCCACGCCCACGCCAGATGCGGCCCTGGCCCGCACAGGCGTTGTACGTATTGATGTTGTGAACCTGGTGGGCAAGCGCAAGCTGCCCAAGTAACTGATTCCCGTCATTGCCAGCGGCGCAATATTGCGCATAACAAGCTGTATTTTAAGGAAGTCTGACATGAGCGGAGCTTCCCGCCTTATCCCCTTGCCTTCATTCATCATGCTGTTGCCCGCAGGTGCGCACTTCTGGCGCAGCGGTCAGCCCGGCCTTGCCGCCACCTGTCTTGTGCTGGCCCTGCTGGCATGGAGCCGCGCCGCATGGGTACGGCTGCTGCTTCTGCTGGTGCTGCCACTGCTGGCCGCCCGGTGGATATGGAGTGCAGGCCAGTTTGTGCAGATGCGCATGCTCATGGGCGAGCCGTGGCACAGGCTGGCGGCCATACTGCTGACAGTTGCCCTGCTGACGGTTCTTGCCACATGGCCCCTTCTGCGCGTGACCGCGCAACAACGCTTCCACAAGGGCGAGGGCACGGCCCGCATCCAGCTTGCAGCGCTGTTCCTGTGCGTGGGCCTGCTGCTGCCGGTGTGGATCATGAAGCCAGACCTGCTTGTTCTGGAACGCTTTTTCCCCCAATGGGGCAGCCTGCAACTGACACTGGCCGGTGTGTGGGCCGCCCTTGCCGCAGGCTGGCTGAGCGGTAAAAAATCGCCGCAGGCCAGAATGCGTCTGTGGCGTTTGTTCTCCATGGTTTTCTTTGCCCAGCTGGTTCTGGGGCTGCTGCTTGAAAGCCGCTTTCTGCTGAGCGGCCAGCTGCACCTGCCTGTTCCGGGGCTTATTGCCGCAGCGCCCGTGTACCGGGGTGGCGGTTGGTTCATGCTTGGGTTGTTCAGCTTTTCCACCCTGCTTGCGGGCGCCGCGTGGTGCAGCCACCTGTGCTATTTTGGCGTATGGGACGCCACGGCGGCCAAGGCCTGTGCTGGTGGTCCCCGCGGCCTTATCCGCATGGCCAAATCTTCAGATACCGCCGACACCGAGGCAAGCCCGTCTGCACGTCAGGATATCCCCTGCCGCGCACCTGCGTGGCTGCCGTACCTGCGGCTGGTCATGCTGGCCCTGACCCTTGGCATTCCCCTGTTGCTGCGTCTTACAGGCGCACCGGTAGAAGCGGCGCTGAGCTGTGGCCTGCTGTTGGGCCTGCTGGCCCTGCCTGCTTCGCTGCTGGTCAGCCGCAAGGCCGGGTACCCCGCCTACTGCCGGGGGCTTTGTCCGCTGGGTCTGCTGGCAAAATGGCTGGGACGTATTGCGCCGTGGCGCGTACGGCGCACGGGCTCGTGCTGCCACTGCATGGCCTGCGTGCGCGTGTGCCGTCAGGATGCCATGGGTGACCCCGCAACCACCATTGCTCCCAACGCCGACTGCAACCTCTGCCGTGACTGCGTGGCTGTTTGCCCGCAAAAGGCGCTTTCCGTCACATTTTACGGGCTGCCCGGTTCGCAGGTATGGGCTGGCCCCACCTTTGTTGCGGTACTGGCCGCCCTGCACGCGGCCTTTCTTGCCATGGCCCGCATCTGACGCAGGCCGTGCATTTATAAACAGCCAAAACCGGTTTTGCAGCAATTCCTGTAACAACGAATCCGAGGATGCCTATGATGCGTGTTCTGCGCCGCCTGCGTGCGGGAACCATGGCCCCGCCACGGGCCGACTGGAATGAAATTTTCTGGGCATGGGCTGGCAGCTGCCTTTCCATCATCTGCCTTGCCATGCTGGAACGCCTGAGCGCCCAGGAATGGAACCTGCCGCTGCTTATCGGCTCGTTCGGTGCGTCTGCGGTGCTGGCCTTTGGCGCGCCCCACAGTCCGCTGGCCCAGCCCCGCAACCTTGTGGGCGGCCATGTGCTTTCTGCTCTGGTGGGTGTTACCTGCCAGCTGCTGCTCAGCGATGATCCCGTTCTGGCATCGGGACTGGCCGTTTCCACGGCCATTGCCCTCATGCACGCAACCCAGACCCTGCACCCTCCGGGTGGCGCAACGGCCCTGATTGCGGTTATCGGCGGCCCCGGCATCCACAAGCTGGGCTACTGGTATGTCATTTTGCCCTGCGCGGCTGGTGCCATATGCATGCTGGCCCTGGCCTATGTGGCCAACAACCTCGCCGCCCGCAAGAGGTACCCGCTGTTCTGGTGGTAGATGCAGCGTGGTGCGGACAAACGCCGCATCTGTCATCTGCCCGACGATTCCCCCTCCTCACATTCCCTGCGCTCCGACTGGCTGCCCTCTGGCTTGCCAGCCGGAGCCAAAGGGAGTAGCGTCATTGCCTTACTTTTATCGAGGTTATGACATGTCTGGCATTTCTTCCGCTTCCCCCCTGGCGGAGGGCCTGCGGCGCGCACTGCCCATCGTACTGGGCTACCTGCCCGTGGGCTTCGCGTTTGGGGTTCTTGCAGTCAAAAACAATATATCTCCGTCACTGGCAGTCGCCATGTCTGTGCTCATGTTTTCCGGTTCCGGACAGTTTGTCTTTGCCGGAATGTGGGGCGCTGGCGCAAGCGCGCTTTCCATCATTGCGGCGGTGTTTATTGTAAACCTGCGCTACCTGCTGCAATCGGCCGCAGAGTCCCCCTGGCTTACGGGCCTGCCGCGCATGCAGCGCTTTTTGCTGGGGCTGGGCCTCACGGACGAAACCTTTGCCGTACACGTAACGGCCTTTCAGAACGGCTGGCAGCGCAGCCTCACCACGCTTTTTGTGTGCAACCACACTGCCCAGCTCGGCTGGGTTTCTGGCGCAGCCATTGGGGCCTTTTGCGGCGAACTGGTCAGCGACGTCAAACCCCTTGGGCTGGATTATGCCCTCACAGCCATGTTTCTTGCCCTGCTGGTGCCGCAGTGCGTCAGCCGCCTGCATGTGCTGGTGGCGCTGTTCACCACGGTGCTTTCCATCAGCCTCAAGGCTGCTGGTATGACCCAGTGGAACATTGCCGTGGCAACCGTACTTGGGGCCAGCCTTGGCACGTGGCTTTTGCTGCGCAAGGCCCGCTGTGAGGGAGCGCCCTGCGACCTTGCAGCCAATGGGCACACCCCGACCCGCAACAGCGCCGCAAATATGGGCACAGCCTGCACAGAGGAGGCAGAATAATGAGCCAGACCGGATGGTTCAGCGCCAACAGCGCGTTGCTGCTCTGCCTGCTGGGCAGCGTTGTGGTTACCCTGCTGCCCAAGATTCTGCCCGTCACCTTTTTAAAGGGCGACAGCCTGCCCCCGCTGCTGCGGCACTGGCTCTCGTTTGTGCCGGTGGCCGTCATGGCAGCTCTGGTGGGGCCAGATGTGTTCTTTTATGAAGGGCACTTCAATGCCGGGCCGTCCAACCTTTTTCTGATGGTTTCCCTGCCTGCCCTGCTGGTGGCATGGTGGACAAAAAACTATTTTCTCACCATTGCCTTTGGTCTGGCGCTGGTGATTCTGGCCCGCTTTACAGGGTTATACTGATGCCCCGGGCCAGCAACCACGGAGACTGCCCGCCAGCCCTGCGCGAGCGGCGCAAACCTGCTCCCGCACTGCCGCCCCCCACGCACAGCGGCAATCTGCTGGTGCGCCTTGCACCAGCACATACGGGCCTGTTCCGCTTTTTGCTTGAGGCCTACGACCACGTGGCCTATTTTACGGTGCTTGAAAACAAGACAGCCCTGCTGCGGGTGATTTTTTCGCCCCACCGTGAGCGTGAAGCGCGCGAGGCCCTCAAGCAGATAGCCCAGAGCCTGCCCATGAGCGTGGAGGAATGGCCCTGACATGAGGGCAATGCCTGTTTTTTTGCATGGATATGGACGGCTGAACCTTCCGGCCGGGGAACCCTGCGCAAAAACACTTTGAGCTGAGCGTAATTTCTGTTACATTTTATTCGTTTTGGGGCGGGGCCAAAAGTCCAGCCCTTTTCCTGCGTCTGGCGCAAGCCCGCAACACCTCAAGCCTTTACCAAGGCGGACCCATGCCCACACTGAAATACAAGCGCGTGCTGCTCAAGCTGAGCGGCGAGGCCCTGGCCGGTGAAAACAAGACCGGTATCGACCCTGCAACCGTAGCCACCATCTGCCGCGAAATCGGCACCGTGCTCGAAATGGGCGTCGAAATGGCCCTTGTGATTGGCGGGGGCAATATTTTTCGCGGGCTTTCCGGCTCGGCCAAGGGTATGGAACGCTCGTCTGCCGATTACATGGGCATGCTCGCCACCGTGCTCAACGCCCTTGCAGTGCAGGACATGCTGGAAAAGCTGGGCTACCCCACACGTGTGCTCTCGGCCATCACCATGCAGGAAGTGTGCGAGCCCTTCATTCGCCGCCGCGCCCTGCGCCACATGGAAAAAGGCCGCGTGGTCATTTGCGCCGCCGGTACGGGCAACCCCTACTTTACCACCGACACCACCGCTGCCCTGCGCGGCATGGAACTGAAGTGCGATGCCATCATCAAGGCCACCAAGGTGGACGGCATCTACGACAAGGACCCCGCCAAATATCCCGATGCCGTCAAGTTCGACAGCATCACCTACGATGAAACCCTGGCGCGCCACCTGGGCGTCATGGACGCTACGGCCTTTGCACTTGTGCGCGACAACAACGTGCCCATCATCGTGTGCCGCATGTTCGGCGGCGACATCTGCCGCGCCGTCACCGGCGAAACCGTGGGAACCATCGTTCAGAACTAGAGCCCCCAAGGAGAATACTGATGGATATAGACAGCATCCTTCTGGACGCCGAAGAACGCATGGAAAAAGCCGTTACCGCTCAGGAACGTGACTTTTCCAAGCTGCGCACTGGCCGCGCCTCCACCGCGCTGGTAGACGGCATCAAGGCCGACTACTATGGCACACCCACGCCCATCAGCCAGATGGCCTCCGTGTCTGTGCCCGACAGCCGCACAGTTGCCATCCAGCCTTGGGACAAGGGCGGCATTTCAATCATTGAAAAGGCCATTCTCAAGTCTGACCTGGGCCTTACGCCCGTGAACGATGGCAAGCTCATCCGCATCATGCTGCCGCCGCTCACCGAAGACCGCCGCAAGGAACTGGTCAAGGTAGCCCGCAAATATACCGAAGAAGCCAAGGTGGCGGTTCGCAACGTGCGTCGCGACGCCAACGACAGCCTTAAAAAGCTGGAAAAAGACAAGGCCATCAGCGAAGACGAACAGAAGAAGGCTTCTGAAGACGTGCAAAAGCTGACGGACAAGTTTGTGGCCGAAGCCGACAAGAAATGCACGAACAAAGAAAAAGAAATTATGGAAATCTAGCCCGTGGCGGGTCATCCGCCGGGGATGCGCGCGCCCCGCAGGCAACTGCGGGGCGCGGCCTTGCTGCATAGTTGCAGTATGGCCGCGGGCCCGCAGGACATATCACCACAGGCTTTTGCATGACGGATCATCCAGACAAGCTGCCCACCCATCTTGCCATCATCATGGACGGCAACGGCAGGTGGGCCCAGGCACGAGGCCTGCCCCGCGAAGCGGGACACCGTGCAGGTGCCGAAACAGTGCGCGCCATCGTGACCGAATGCCGGTCGCTGGGCATACGCCACCTCACTCTCTACACCTTTTCCAGCGAAAACTGGAACCGCCCCAAGACCGAGATCAGCGCCCTGTTCAGCCTTTTGATGGAATTTCTGAGCCGCGAGGTTCCGCGCATGGTAGATCAAGGCATTACCATGCGGGTGCTGGGCGACCTGGACTCCATGCCCCTTGCCCAGCGCACAGCCCTACGCCACGCCATCAAACGTACCGAGGGCGGCAAGGACATGGTGCTCAACCTTGCGCTCAACTACGGCGGCAGGGGCGAGATTGTACGCGCCGTGCAAAACATGCTGCGCGAAGGTCTGCGGCCTGAAAACGTGACCGAGCAGACCCTGGCCGACCATCTGTACACAACCGGACAACCGGACCCCGACCTGCTTGTCCGCACCAGCGGCGAGCAGCGCCTGAGCAACTACCTGCTCTACCAGTGCGCCTACAGCGAGCTGTATTTCACGCCCGTGCCATGGCCGGACTTCGATGCCGCGCAACTGCGCATGGCACTTGATGCCTATGCTGCCCGTTCGCGCCGCTTCGGCAAAACACAGGAGCAAATTGATGCCCATTGATCCTTCAACACAGTCCATCGACATTCGCCGCATCTTTACCGGTATTGCCCTTGCAGCGGTCTTGTTGCTGGTACTCTGGCTCAGGGGCCTGCCCCTTCTGTTCGTCATTCTGCTGGTCTGCGCCCTTGGCTTGTGGGAATTTTACTCGCTGTTCTGGGGACCCACGGGCCGCGTGCCCAGCCGCGTCTGCGCCATCGTGCTTGGCTGGGGCATGATCTGCCTCACCTGGATGCACAGACCGCAGGACGCACTGGTCTTTCTGGGCGCGGGTTTTGTGCTGGCATCCATGAGTTTTCTTTTCAGGTGGGACGTTATCGAGGACGACAATGCCTTTGCCTCCAGCGGCATCTTTATGGCAGGCCTGGCCTATGTGCCTCTGCTGCTGTTGCCGGCCACCTATCTTTCCACCACCAAGCTCATCTTTGTCATTGCCGCCGTGGCCATTTCTGACACATCGGCCTACTTTGTGGGCACGCGCTTTGGTCACCACAAGCTGTGGCCCCGCGTAAGCCCCAAAAAGAGCTCTGAGGGCGCGGTGGGCAGCCTTGTGGGTTGCGTAATTTTTTGTGCCATTTACGGCGAAATCTACGGCAAGACAGGCTGGTTCTCTTTTGCGCTGCTGGGCATTGCCATCAACGCATTTGCCCAGCTGGGCGACCTTTTTGAATCGGCACTCAAGCGCTCGGTCAACATCAAGGACTCCGGAAACCTGTTGCCCGGTCACGGTGGCATCCTTGACAGGGCGGACAGCCTGCTGTTTGCCATGCCCATGGTGGCCGTTGTGGACCAGTGGTTCTTTTTCTTTTAGGGCATCATGCCCATTGCCGCTGTTTGCGGTGACGGGCGGCGCATGCTGGCAACTGGACAGTTACCGGCTGCGCCGCTCGCCTGCCCCAACAGGCTGGCCAAGTGCCGGGGCATGACCGGATTTACCGGATGATTCCGGTTACCGGCCCCCACCGGAACGCTTGAATTTTTTGCCGCAGTACCTATCTTATGCGCACACGCGCTTCGAGTACCTGCGCGCGCCCATAAAAGGACAACCTCATCATGGCGCAACTTTGGCCCGGTCTGGGCGGCCCTTCCATCAATTACATTTCTGAAGCGCCCAGCGAAAGCTGGCAGCAAACATGGCCGCGCAGCCTTGTGCTGCTGGGTTCCACCGGCTCCATCGGGCGCAGCACGCTGGCCGTTGCTGCGGCGCACCCGCAACTTTTCCGCATGGTGGGTTTTGCATGTGCGCGCAATGTGCAGCGCCTGGCAGAGCAGGCCCTTGAATGGCGGCCACAGCACCTTGCCGTGCTGGATGAGGAATCCGCAGTAAAGCTGCGCGCCCTGCTGCCAGCAGATTACCGGCCCCACATCCTTGTGGGCCGCGAAGGCTACGCGGAACTGGCCTCGCTGCCAGAAGCCTCTACCGTGCTGTCTGCGCAGGTCGGCGCGGCGGGCCTTGCCGGAACACTTGCCGCGGCTCTCGCCGGCAAGGTGATCTGTCTTGCCAACAAGGAATCGCTGGTGCTGGCGGGCGACCTTGTGCGCCGCGTATGCGCCCGCACAGGCGCCGTGGTGCTGCCAGTTGATTCCGAGCACAACGCCATTTTCCAGTGCCTCGCTGGTCGCGGGCAGGAAGTGGAAAGGCTCATTCTTACGGCCTCCGGCGGGCCATTCCGCGGCTGGAGCCGCGAGGCCCTGAACGGCGTCACCATCGAGCAGGCCCTCAACCACCCCAACTGGAGCATGGGCGCCAAGATCACCATTGACTCGGCCACGCTCATGAACAAGGGGCTAGAGGTTATCGAGGCTTTTCACCTCTACGGCTTGCCTGTCGAGCGCATCAAGGTTCTGGTGCACCCGCAGTCTGTGGTGCATTCGCTTGTGGAATTTCATGACGGCAGCCAGCTTGCACAGCTGGGTACGCCCGACATGCGCATGGCCATTGCCGCCTGCCTGCTCTGGCCCCGCTGTGTTCCGGTAAACGTGCCGCCCCTTGACCTCACGGCCAAGCCGCTTACCTTCCACGAACCGGACGAATCTGCATTTCCCTGTCTTGGGCTTGCCAAACAGGTGCTTGAAAACCGCGGCGGACGTTGCGTTGTGCTTAACGCCGCCAACGAGGCCGCAGTAGACCTGTTTCTCAACGGTCGCTGCGCCTTTATGGACATACCCCGGCTGATAGAGGCCGCACTGGAGGCGCACGGCGCTTCCAACCCCGGCAACCAGCCTTTCTGCACGCCTCTTGACGGCCCGGCCCAGCCCGCAAACGCGGACGCCGCCCTGAAACTTGAGGCGCATACATTGGCGGATCGCATGCAGAGTCTTGACCGCCAGAGCCGCGAGCTTGTGTACACCCTTGCCCGCGACGGAGGTTCCTTGTGCTGACAACAGTTATTGCCGTAGTGGTCGTTCTTGGCGGCCTGATATTTTTTCACGAACTGGGGCACTTTGCCGTAGCCCGCTGGCTGGGCATGGGTGTTTCGACCTTTTCTCTGGGGTTTGGCCCCAAAATACTCAAATACCGCAAGGGCAAGACGGAATACGCCCTTTCGCTGGTTCCGCTGGGCGGCTATGTGGCTCTGGTGGGCGAAAGCGATCCCAAGGACATTCCCGCTGGCTTTACCGAAAAAGAAAGCTTTGCCCTGCGCCCCGCATGGCAGCGCCTGCTTGTGGTGGCTGCTGGCCCTGCGGCCAATATCATTCTGGCATGGCTGCTGTGCTGGGCTCTGGCCCTTGGCTGGGGTACGCCCATTCTGCTGCCGCAGGTTGGCGGCGTGGTGCAGAACGGCCCGGCTGACAAGGCGGGCATACAGCCCGGCGACACCATTGTGAGCATCAACGGCCTTGCCGTTAACAACTGGCAGGCCATGGCCGACACCATTGCCCAGAGCAACGGCAAAACGCTTGAAGTGACCCTTTCGCGGCCCGACATGGCCCCGCAGGCGAATAAAGAAGCGCTGGCCGATGAAACGGTCAAAATGGAACAGGCCGAGACCGCTCAGACGCAACAGGGCATGATCATCAGCGTGGAACTGACGCCCGAGCGCTCTACCCGCAAGACCATTTTTGGTGAAGAAGAAAGCGCATGGCTCATCGGCATACGCAACTCTGGTGCGGTACGCCTTGAACGCCACAGCTTTGCTGGCGCTGCCGTTGCCGGTGCAGGACAGACCGCCGACATGGTTTCGCTAACCTGGCAAAGCTTTGTGAAGCTGGCCGAGCGAGTTGTGCCACTGGATCAGGTGGGCGGGCCCATCATGATCATGCAGATGGTCGGCAAACAGGCCCACGAGGGTCTTGCAGGCCTGCTGGCCCTGGCCGCGCTGATCAGCATCAACCTTGGCATCCTGAATCTTTTGCCCATACCCGTGCTTGACGGCGGACAAATTGTTTTTTGCCTGTGGGAAATCATTTTTCGCCGCCCGCCCAATCCGCGCTTTCAGGAATACGCCATGCGCGTGGGCATTGCCCTCCTTGTGGCGCTCATGCTGCTGGCAACCTACAATGACTTGTGGCGTATTCTCAAAAATACCGGATGGTTCGGGAGCGGTTCATAATGCAGGCTGGCACCGGGCTGGAGCTGATTCTTAACGCCGCCGAGGGCGCGTTGCAGATCGTTGTGACCGAAGACGAGCGGCTGCTCTGCGTGCAGGAATGGCACAAGGCCGACCGGGCTACGGAAATTCTGGCTCCGGCGCTGGCCGAAATATGCACAACACTTGGCATAGCGCCCGCCGCCTTTCGCCGCATAGCCTGCGTGCGCGGGCCGGGGTCGTTTACCGGCATACGGCTGGTGCTCACCACTGCCGCTGCCCTGCGCCGCGTGGGTCAGGCCCGCCTTGCGGGCCTGGACTACATGCAGGCCCTGGCCACCAGCGCCGTGCTGCAGCACAACCTGTTTTACGGCACCCCCGTGTGGGTGCTCACACATGCCCGCCGTAATCTTGTGCATTGCCAGCCTTTTATGTCGTATGGCCCGCAAATTCCGGCCCAGCCGGGTAAGGCCGTAGACCTGTGCTCGCCGCAGGAGGCCCTGCGCCGCATGCAGGCCACCGTGCACGCTCCCCTGCCCGAAGGCACAGACCCGCACCGGTGCATCCATGTTTGCGGCAGCGGTCTGACCCGCAATGCCGACGTGTTTGGTGAACTGACGGGTATGCGCATGATTGTGGCTCCCGAGCAGGCAGAGATGATCGCCATGCCGCGTCTGGTCAGCCCGGATACGGCCTCGCTGTGTCTGCTGGCCCGCCACGGTGACTATTTTGACGCCGATATAGAGCCACTGTACGTGCGCCCCTGTGACGCCGTTGAAAACCTGCCCCAGCTGGCCCCCCGCATGGGCATGAGCGGTGAACACGCCCTTGCCGCCCTTGATTCCATGCTTGAACGCGCCCCCCAAAGCGAAATTTGAATCATTCCGGCCCGGCCCACAGCACAAGCCCGTTGTGCGGATCAAATTTCATAGCAATACACTGTGCTTACCATTCAACCATCACGCGGAGAACCCCATGATCCGTAACATCCGTCATTCACTCTCCATGCTCCTCTCTCTGGCCGCTCTGGCGCTCATGCCCGCAAGCCCCAGCCTTGCTCAGGCGGCAGAAACTCCCGTGCGCATGGAGCTGCCCACCCCCAGCAAGAGCGGCGGCATGCCCCTGATGCAGGCCCTGAACGAACGGCATTCTACCAAAACAAAATACAGTGGTGCGGCCCTTGCGCCGCAGCAGCTCAGTGACCTTTTGTGGGCCACTTGGGGAAAAAACCGCGTAGATGGCCGCAGAACAGCCCCCACAGCCATGAACAAACAGGATGTACGCGTCTATGTGGCCCTTGAAAACGGAGTGTGGCTGTATGATGCGGACAATACCCTGATCAAGGTACTGGACGGAGACTGGCGCGGTGAAATGGGCGGTGGGTCGCTTACCCTGCTCTACGCCATTCCGCAGGCCAACGAATGGGGCGGCGCGCATGTGGGTTCGCTGTACCAGAATGCGGGCCTCTACTGCGCCTCTGCCGGACTGGGCAACTTTGTGCACGTTTCGGGCATGCGCACCCTTGACGGCAAACTGGCCCTACCTGAAGGCTGGAAGATCTATATCATCCAGACCGTGGGCCTGCTGAAATAACCACACTGGCTTAACACGCACAAAGCCCCCGTTCCTTGCCGGAGCGGGGGCTTTTTTACACTCCAAAAAGATACGTGGCAGGCAGACCCGCCAGCTAGAAATCCAGCACCCGGCGTTCGCGCCCCACGCAGATGCGGCTGCGTGTAAATCCGTACGAGGCGGCATAGGCGGCCAATTCGCCAAAGTGCGAGCCGGTGTCTTCTGTGTTGTGCGCGTCGGAGCCAAAGCTGATGGTCAGCCCAAGGTCTGCCGCCAGCCGCATGATGGCCGGGCCGGGATACGGCTCTTGGAAAGGTTTGCGCAACCCGGCAGAAGAAACCTCCATGGCAGTATCAGTGGCGCGCATGGCTTCGAGCACGGCGGCAATGCGGTCTGTGCTGCCGGGCAGGGCCAGCCATGACTGAAAATCATCGTAGCAGCAAACCTTGATGAAGTCGGGGTGGGCCACCACATCAACCATGCCACTGGCGGCCAGCCCGCGCATGATTTCATAATAGGCATCGTAGCGGGCAAAACGCTCGGCGCGCTCCACCTCCGGCCCCCAGCAACGCGGCGAACCTACCGGCACGTCACCCACAAAATGCAGGCCGCCGATGATGTAGTCAAAGGGGTAATGGCTGATCACGTCGCGCATCCAGGGCATGTTCACGGGCAGCCAGTCCAGCTCCATGCCCATGAGCACGCGCGGCCATCCCGGCCTGTTGCCAGCATGGCTGGCCGACTGTTCCCTGAGAGCCATGACCTCGGCTGCATAGGCGGGGAAAGTAACGGCGAGGTCGCCCTTGTACAGGGGGCACGAATAGCCAGGCGGCAGAGGCGAATGCTCGGAGAAGCCGTACCATGCCAGATTGCGCGCTCTGGCGGCGGCAAACATTTCGCTTACGGTGGCAAGACCGTGTGAAGCTATGGTGTGGTTATGGACGTCGGCGCAGATCATGCTTTCTCCTGCCGTTGCGGCCCGCCTAGTACGCAGCCTGCGCCAGCAGGGAGCGGGTGTCTTTTACGTCCTGGGCAATGCGCTCTTTGAGGGCTTCCACCGAGGCAAAGCGCTCTTCGCCGCGCACGCGGGCCACAAATTCCAGACGCATCATCTGGCCGTAAAGATTTTTGCCGTCTTCGAGCAGAAAGGTTTCTACACCGAGCTCGTTGTCGCCAAAGGTAGGTTTGCGCCCCACGCAGGTGACTGCGGGCCACTTATGCCCGTTGAGCGAGGCGCGGGTGGCGTACACGCCTTCCACAGGCAGCACCACCTCGGGCTTGCGCTGGTTGGCGGTGGGAAAGCCCAGTCCGGCACCACGCCCGTCGCCGTGCACAACCTCGCCCGTGAAGCCGTGGAACCGACCCAGCAGGGTTGCAGCCCGCGCCACATCGCCCTGGCCGATCAGCCCGCGCAAAGAGGTGGAACTGACCACCGTACCGCTCACAAGCACAGGTTCAAGCTGCTCAACTGTAAACCCCGTGAGCGCGCCCAGCTCGCGCAGAACGGAAACCTGCCCGCCACGGTTGCGGCCCAGTGTAAAATCATACCCCACCACAAGACGGCGCAGCTGCATGGGCGCAAGAATATCCTGCACAAAGGTGCCCGCATCCAGCGAGGCCAGCTCGCGGCTAAAGGGCAGCTCAAGTACAAAGGGCACGCCCAGCGCTTCCAGCAGGGCAAACCTGTCTTCGCGCGTGGTCAGGGGCATATGCCCGCGCTCGGGAAAAAGCACCTGACGGGGGTGCGGCCAGAAGGTCATGACCACAGGGGTCAGCCCTTCCTGCGCGGCGACCTCCAGCGTGCGGTGGATGAGCGCCTGATGCCCAAGGTGAACGCCGTCAAAATTGCCAATGGTGACCGCTGCCCCGGCAAGGGTGCCCAGCGCGTCTACTGAATGAACGATTTTCATTATGTATGTTGGTTCCCGAACAGATAACGCACGTCCGGCGTCTAGATGAGCCGGTCGAAAACGAGTTTGTAAATCTTGCGGATGTGCAGCACCAGCTTGAGGTTGATGCTTTTAGCCTGATTGGGATCCTGGGTGGAAAATGAGCACAGATGCCGCGCCACCTCGCTAAAGTCGGCATCGCCGCGCGGCTCGAGCATGGCCCAGTATTCCCTGGCCCGGTTCAGCAGGTGGGCGCTGTGCTTGTCCCTGTGGGCCTGCGCGTATTCCTGCAAAAAGAGCTCAAACATACACGTGGCATCCACGGGAAAAGACCGCGCCAGTGCGAGCCGCCACAGGGCAATATACAGCCCCGTCAGCTCACCCTGCATCTGGCGGCGGCGCATGAACTGCATGCGTTTGACGCCCATCAGTTCAAGCTCAAGCGTAAAGTCGGCATCTGCCAGCAATGCCTTGAAATTCTCCAAGGCCGCCCGGGCGGCTTCGTGAGGGGCTTTGTCGCGCACTGCCCCCTGTGCGGTGGTATCTTCGCTGTTCTGCATGGCTGTCACACTGTATGGTTACAATAAAACCCAAATGCCTAGTTTTCGCCCTCGTGGGACGAACCCTGGCCCTGCCCCTCGGCAGATTGCCCTGCAGCACCCTCTGTTCCCTGCGCGCCACGACTGCGCGATGACCGGCGGCGGCGTTTGCCCGACCGCGCAGGTCTGCTCTCGCCCGAAGCGGCATCGCTTGCCGTTCCTTCCTGAGCGGAGGCCCATTCTTTCACCATGGGCTGGCCTTCGGCGGCATCACTGCCGCGGCCTCCCGAGGGCTTGCCGCGCCCGGAGCGCGAACGTCCCTGCCGCCCCTGGCCTTGCTGCCCCTGACCCTGCATCTTCGAGGCTGCACGGGGCTGCCCGTCGGGAAAGCGCGTTTCACGCAGGCTTTCCTGATGGCAGGAGTCCAGCAGCATGGCCAACAACAGCACGTTGTCTTCTTCATCGCTCTGCGTCGCTAGATCGCGCGCAAGCTGAGCGTAACGCCCAACGCGCATGCGCTCAAGCCCCGTAAGGTTGCGAAAACGCCCCTCAAGAATGGCCGTGAGGCGTGTGCCCGCCACCCTCGCCACGTCTTCATCAGAGGGCAGGGGCATATTCATGATGCCGATCTTGTAGTGCTTGGCGATGCGGTCAAGCTCCATGCGCTGCATGACATCCACCAGCGAAATGACCGTACCGGCAGCGCCAGCCCGGCCCGTGCGTCCGGCACGGTGAATGTAGCTTTCGTGGTCTTCCGGCGGTTCGTACAGAAAAACGTGCGAAAGCTGCGGAATATCAATGCCGCGCGCCGCCACGTCTGTAGCCACAAGATACTGCAGTTTTCCTTGACGGATCTTTTCAAGCACGGCCTCGCGCCGCGACTGCGAAAGATCTGCGGAAAGCTCGTCGGCACTGTAGCCAAAGCCCTGCAAAACGCCCGTCACATAGTGCACGTTAGACTTGGTATTGCAAAAAATAATGGCCGAAGCGGGGTTTTCGGTTTCCAGCAGGCGCACCAGTGCCCGGTCTTTATCCATGGGCTTCACCTCGCAAAAGAGGTGCTGCACTTCAGCCACATGCACTTCTTTTTGCGAAAGCGAAAGCATGGCCGGCTCGGCCATGAATTCTCGCGCCAGCTTGAGCACATGGGGCGGATACGTGGCGGAAAACAGGCAGGTGTGGATGCGTTTTTGCGGCAGATACCGCTGGATTTCCTTCATGTCGGGATAAAACCCGATGGAAAGCATGCGGTCGGCCTCGTCAAAAACCAGCACGCGCAGGTCGCGCAGATCCATGGTGCGGCGCAGCAGGTGGTCAAGCACACGTCCGGGCGTGCCCACAATAACCTGCGCACCATCGCGCAGGGCATCCATCTGCTTTTTGTAGCCCACGCCACCGTATACGGCGACAGTGCGGATGCCGGTATCTGCAAAAATTATTGCTGCCTCGCGCTCAACCTGAACGGCGAGCTCACGCGTGGGGGCAAGCACCAGGGCCTGCGGTGCCTTGAGGTCGGCAGAAAGATGGGGAAGCATGGGCAAGAGGTAGCAGCCGGTTTTGCCGCTGCCGGTGCGTGACTGCACCATGATGTCGCGCCCGGCCAGCAGATAGGGCAGGGCCAGCGACTGCACAGGCATAAGGCTTTGCCAGCCCGCCCGACGGCAGGCCTCGCCCACGGCCTGGGGCAGTTCTTCAAGAGTGACCCTGGGCAGTGAGTCTTCGGGTTCGCTGACGGCTATGCCTTGCAGCACGGCATCAGTTGCAGCATCCGCATGTTCATTAACGGAGGAATCGTATTCTGCCATGTATTTTCCCGGCGGCACACCCGCCATAAATAAGTGTTTTGCTAACGGGACAGCATGCCACACACGCCGCTGATTCGCAAGTTGCGGCTTGCAGGGCGCAGCCTGCGCGCCCGATCAACGCCATGCTTGCGTCCTTGGGCGCTTGCAGGTAGATTTAACTGTTTGCGCGGACCAAGCCGCGCCCGATCAACCCGTATTTTTTGCCCTGGCGTGCCGCACTGCGCACACGCGACCGGCGCAACAAAGGAGGCTCCATGTCCTCTTCCCACTCTGGCGGTGAGGCCCTGGAAGGCAACGCCGACTTTCAGCCCGATTTCAGCAAGGGGCTTTTGCCCGCCATTGCGCAGGATTGCGACAGCGGTGAAGTGCTCATGCTGGCCTATATGAATGCAGACGCCTGGCGCAAAACCCTTGAAACCGGCGAGGCCCATTACTGGAGCCGCAGCCGCAAGGAGCTGTGGCACAAGGGCGGCACTTCGGGCAATGTGCAAAAAGTACGCTCAGCGCGGCTTGATTGTGACAATGATACCATACTGCTGCTCATTGAGCAGATTGGCGGCGCTGCCTGTCATACGGGCAGACGCTCCTGCTTTTACAGGGAACTGAAGCAAGGCTCGGTGCGGGAATGCAGCCCGCAGGTTTTTGACCCCAAAAAAGTCTACGGTCGATAGAAGGAAATTCTCATGAGCGCGGATACCATGCCCATTATCAAGCTTGGCGTGCCCAAGGGCTCGCTTGAAGACGCAACCATCAACCTTTTTGAACGCGCGGGCTGGAAAATCCGCAAGCATACGCGCAACTACTTTCCCGACATCAATGACCCCCAGATTTCCGCATCGCTCTGCCGCGTGCAGGAAATTGGCGAATATATCGAAGCGGGCGTGCTGGACGTGGGCATAACCGGCCTCGACTGGCTCACCGAGCGCAACCACGAAGACAAGGTGGTGCGCATTTCTGATCTTGTGTACTCCAAAACCTCCAATCGCCCTTGCCGCTGGGTGCTGGCCGTTGCGGGCGATTCGCCCTACCAGACCGCCGCCGACCTCGCTGGCAAGCGCATTGCCACCGAACTTCAGGGCCTGACCCAGCGCTACTTTGACAAAAAGGGTGTGAACGTCGACGTTTTCTACTCCTGGGGTGCCACCGAGGCCAAGGTTGTGGAAGGTCTGGCCGACGGCATTGTGGAAGTGACCGAAACCGGCACCACCATTCGCGCCCACGGTTTGCGCATCATTGACGAGGTCATGATTTCGTACCCCGTGCTGATCGCCAACAAAAAGGCGTGGGAAGATCCCGCCAAGCGCGCCAAGATCGAACAGCTCGACCTGCTTCTGCAGGGCGCACTGAAGGCTGAAAATCTGGTGGCTCTCAAGATGAACGCCCCGGCAGACAACCTGCCCGCCATTCTTGAAATGCTGCCCTCGCTTAATTCACCCACGGTTTCGCCCCTGCGTGATGGCCGCTGGCTGTCGGTTGAATCGGTGGTACAGATCGATGTGGTGCGCGACCTTATCCCCCGCCTGCGCGAGGCCGGTGCCGAAGGCATTATTGAGTACGCACTGAACAAGGTTATCTAGCATTTACAGCACCGCACGGCCTGACAGGGCAAACACTGCCCAACGACATAACAGCCCGTCAATACTGTAAAACTGCACATATCCATACGGCAAGGCGGCCTGCGCAAGCGGGCCGTCTTTTGCCCGCGCGGCGGGCATTACTGTTTTCCCCCGCCCCGCGCCGCCGCGCCACGGGCACGCAACCAGGAGTTCCCATGTCCTCTGACGCCAGCCGCGAACTGCTCGAAAGCCTACCAGAACTGCAGCCCGGCGAAACCTTCTGCTTTGACTGCAACCCTGATGTGCCCTGTTTTAACCGGTGCTGCGCCGAACTCACCCTGCCCCTCACGCCCTACGACGTACTGCGCCTGCGCCGTAACTTGGGCCTTGGCAGCGAAGAATTTCTTGCAACCTTCACCACCCTGCGGTCTTTTCCCGACACGGGTTTTCCCCTGCCCATGCTGCGCATGCTCGACGGGCCGGACGAACCCTGCCCATTTGTGACCCCCGCAGGCTGCTCGGTGTACGAAGACCGCCCCGGTGCATGCCGCTACTACCCCCTTGGGCGCGGCACCAAGATGGCGGCCGACGGAATTTCGGAGCGCTTCTTTGTGGTGCGCGAACCGCACTGCCTCGGCTTTGAAAAAGGCACGGTGCGCACACCGCGCCAGTGGCTCGAGAACGAAGAACTGCTGCCATTCAACGCCTCAAATGACCGCTACATGCGCCTTATGGCCATGGTTCGGGCGACGGGAAAACCACTTGAACCCAAGCTGGTAACCATGCTAGTGCTTTGTCTGTTCCAGCTCGACAAATTCCGTGAACTCATCACAAACATGCGCGTGTTCTCTCATGTGAACATCACCGAGGAACGCAAGGCTGCCATTCTGGAAGACAGCCAGAAAGGCGATGAGGCAGCCCTTGATTTTGGGCTGGACTGGATGGAGCTGGTGATATTTGGGCAGAGCGAAGGTTTGACAAAAAAATAATCTGCCCAATATTTCACAACCAAGGCAAAAAAGCGCCCCCCACAGTATTGCGCGGGAGCGCTTTTTCATATCCAGCGGTGGTCATTGAGCATTCTGACATACCAAAAAACTGGCTAATGATGGGACGATTTTCAGATAATTTTACCCTGAGCGCTGGCGCTCGTGATAAATTTCTTTTACAAATTCCAGCGAATATGTCAGAGTGACTTGGTACAGCATGTTACAAGCTGGAGAAATTTGAGAAAAATACAAAAATTTCAGACATATCTACTGACAGAACCCAGCTGTGTGTATGACGCGACACACGGCATTGCCTTAATCGGTTTGTTTGTTTGGGGCCACGACCTCGGCCTTTGGCCGGAACAATCGTATTGGAGGAGAGTATGAGTTTTGGCAGACAGGTGTATGAATTTCTGCTGAGCAGCTCCCAGGCTTACGCCAAATGGGATTTGGAAGTATCCACTTCCATTCTCAAAAACAGGAAGAAGATGCTTATTCTTCTGGCTCTTGCACTGCCCATCCTGGCAGGCTGCCTGGCCGAAGCCTATGAGTATCATGAAATGCTGGGCGGCAAGACCGCCTATGCTCCGGCGTTCTACACCAACACAATCTTTCTTGCATCTATTGCAGTGGGCCTTGCAGCCGGTCTGATCACCGGGTGTATCGGTGCTGGCGGTGGTTTTATCATCACGCCCGCCCTTATGGCCGCAGGCGTTAAGGGCATCCTGGCGGTGGGCACTGACTTGTTCCACATTTTCGCCAAGGCCATCATGGGCACTACGGTGCACAAAAAGCTGGGCAACGTCTCCACCAAGCTGGCCATCGCCTTCCTGGTGGGCTCTGGCGTGGGTACGGTTATTGGCGGCGCCATCAACAAGGGCCTGTACAATGCCGACCCCCTGCTTTCCGAACTGTTCATCAGCACCATCTATGCCGTGCTGCTGGGCTTTTTGGGCTTTTATGCGCTGTTTGACTTCCTGAAAAGCTCGCGCGGCGGTGCCGCTGCCAATCAGGACGCACACGGCGGCAGCGCTGGCATGACTGGCGTGGCCATGAAGCTGCAGGCTCTGGCCGTGCCCCCCATGATCAGCTTTGACGAAGACCTCGTGCCTGGCGGCCGCCGCATCTCCGGCTGGATCGTCGCCGCTGGCGGCGTTATCGTGGGCCTTCTGGCCGCCATCATGGGCGTGGGCGGCGGCTTCGTCACCTTCCCCATGTTTGTGTACATCTTCGGCGTGTCCTCCATGACCACCGTTGGTACGGACATTCTGCAGATCATCTTCACCGCCGGTTTTGCATCCATCGGCCAGTACGCCATTTACGGCTATGTGTTCTACACCCTGGCCATCGGCATGCTGCTGGGCTCGCTGCTGGGCATCCAGGTTGGCGCGTTGACCACCAAGGTGGTCAAGGGCATCCATATTCGCGGTTTTTATGCCATCTCGATCATCGCTGGCTTTATCAACCGCGCCGCCACCCTGCCCAAGAAGCTCGTGGAGCTTGAAGTGCTGAACTGGTCGCCCAGTGTTGTGGGTATCATTGAAGACGTGGGCAACGTGGTCTTCTGGGTTGTTGTTGCCTTCTTCGGCATTTGGGTGTTCAGCAAGTTCTTCTTCAACCTCGGCAAGCTCAGAGGGGAGGCCTGATTATGCTTATTCACGCCAAAGCCCCCTTTTTCCGGGGCAGCTTGATGCTCATTTCGTTCCTGGTTCTGTTTGTCGCTCTGCTCATGCCCATCATGCGCGACGAAAACGGCAAGCACGTAACCGGCCTGGAATACGCTGATAACGTGTTTAACGAACTTTCCAAGGGCTCCTCATACTTTATCCCCGGCGTTCGCAAAAACGTGCAGAGTGTCGATGGTAAGGTTGTGACGATTTCCGTAAAACTCAAGAAAGCCGCTCTTGCTCCTATTGCCGCCATGGCATTGCAGCAGGCCGGTGCTACCGATGTATCGGCCACCGACGGCAAGGTTACCTTTACCGGCGACCTGGGCAAGATACTTGCCTCTGTCACCGACGATGCCGATGCCCTGTACAACAACGACACCGCCAAGGTTTCGCAGAAGTACGGCGGCGAAAACGCCCTTAAAGTGGCCGCCGCATGGTGGTACACGCTTTCGCCCAGCATCAAGGAACTGCAAAAGCAGCGCCTGATTAACGAGTCGCAGGTGGTTGACCATGTGCTGCGCCGCGCTCTGGAACCGGGTAACAACTTCTACAGTGTTACCGCGGCCAAGGTGTCCGAGCATGTGCTGCTGATGGCTGCCATGCTGGTGTTCTACGTGCTTTACACCCTGTGGTACGGCTTTGCCATCTTCGAACTGTTTGAAGGTATTGGCCTGGCCATGACCAAGTCCAAGGTTAAAAAAGAAGGCTAGATATAAGCCGGAGACGCACATGTCTTCCACGCCCGCGTCAGGCAATCCACATGGTGGATAGAAGATATGCCGGTTTGTTCTGGTTGGATCTTAAAAAGGGCCGCTTCACATGAAGCGGCCCTTTTTTCTGGCGCAAGTTGGGGCTTTACCCTGCCATACCGGGCAGGTATATATTGCCTTCAAGGTCTATAAAAAAAATTATTCATTCCAGCACTTTCCAAAATCCGATAATGATAATCTTACACTATCGATATTAATTACGTATCCTACTACAATATAAACATAAATTTTCCTCAAAAAATATGCTCCAATTATAGAAAATGCCAATAATTTTTTGACATAAAATAGCGACTTATATAATCTATATGTTCAATCTATCTGACAAGGCTAAGTATGTCTTCTGACGCTTCATTCTGCCTCTGGAATTCAAACTGCCACGAGTTGCTTCTAGGCGCTCAGGACAGTGGAGCCAACATACATCTGGAATGCTGCTTCGCTTTTAATGGCGAGCCTGCATGCATGAAACTGGAAGGCCTGTTGCGTGAAGTAAGCGGCAGGGAAGCCCAGTTCTTCGTGCGTGCAATGACACTCCACCCCCTCAACCCCAAGGCGGAGGTGGGCAACGGCACATTCTACTTCAGCATCAGACGCCAGATATCAGAAGACACCGCTGCGCGGGTTGGAGTACACGGCACCGCCAGCATACTTGAAACCGTAGTGGGGCCAGCCGGAGAGCTTGTGTACCTGGGCATGCGTTTTTCGCGCCATGTGACGGTACGGCAGTTGCGCAGCGGCAAAAGAATACCTTGGTGCGACGAATACAACCGCATGTCGAGCGTGCTGCTTGCCCCGGCGCGACCCGACACCTGCCACGACCTGCGCACCATGCTTGGCACCTACAGCAAGGAAAGCGCGCCGCACACACGCATCATTGACATTTCAGAGGGCGGTGCGTGCATCTGCATGCCAGAGGAACTGGCCATGCCCCCCTTTGGCGGCGATGCCACCTATCTGTTTTTTCTGCACCCCAACATACTGCCCGCAACGATTCCGCCCTACGTATTTCTTGCCAAACGGGCGGGCTTTGGCAAAACGGTGGAAAGCGAAGGCGTTGCCGTGAGGTTGCGCTTTCAGGAAGAACTGGACTGGAACGCCCGCCGCACCCGCCTGCACTGGCTCAATGTGCGTGGTGGATCCCCCCGGCTGCGCCAGTGTCTCCTGCACTACCCCGACCAGTTGCAGGATTCGGAAAATTCTGCCTGAAACAGGCCCTCCGGGCAGACATAATTTCCCTCAGGCTCCGCCTGTTGCAGAGTATGGCCGCAATCAGCATTATCCTGCTTGTGGCCTCTTTTTTGCATCTTTCATGGCAACCATGCCGCTATGCGGAAAATTTGACCCCCCTGAGGGTCATCAACATAAAGGATGTCGCCATGAATATTTCGGGAATCAACTCTTCAAATTCCTTCGCCTTTCCCAGCATTGAAAAAGAAGAAACCACCGCTCCCACCGCTCAATCGCACGACGTGGTGAGCCTGAGCGCCCCCAACCTGCTGGCCGACGACGAAGTGGACGGCGTGATGAACGACACCATGGACATGATCTCGCAAAACCCCATGAGCGCACTTTCCGTGCACAGCGGCCTGAGCGCCAGCCGGGTTGCCGCGCTGCTGAGCATGTAGCGCTGGTGAACTTCTTGGCGGCACAGTTTGACACTGTCGCCGCCTTGGGGGTATCACTTTCGGTCTACGCCGCTGCATATTTTTTGCGCGGGCGATTATACCGAAGCCAGCACAGGGGTATGGGTGATGACGGATATTGACCGCCAAATGGCCATCATCAAGCGCGGCATTGCCGAGCTTATTGACGAAAAAGAACTGCGCAAAAAGCTTGAACGCGGCACACCGCTGCGCATCAAGGTGGGTTTTGACCCCACCGCTCCCGACCTGCACCTTGGGCACACGGTTGTGATGCACAAGATGCGCCATTTTCAGGAGCTGGGGCACCATGTCATCTTTCTTATCGGCGACTTCACGGGCCGCATCGGCGACCCTTCCGGTCGCTCTGAAACCCGCCCGCCCCTCACCGAAGAACAGGTGCTCGCCAACGCAGAGACCTACAAAAAGCAGGTCTTCAAAATCCTTGATCCGCAAAAGACCGAGGTAGCCTTCAACTCTGCATGGCTTGGCAAAATGGACGCCACCGGCTTTATCAAGCTGGCCTCGAGCTACACCGTGGCCCGCATGATGGAGCGCGACGACTTTGAAAAGCGTTTTCGCGAACAGCGTCCCATTTCCATCCACGAATTTTTGTACCCCCTGTGTCAGGGTTATGACTCTGTTGCTCTCAAGAGCGACGTTGAAATGGGCGGTACCGACCAGAAGTTCAACCTGCTGGTGGGCCGCACCCTTCAGGCGCACTATGGCATTGAAAGCCAGTGCATCCTGACCCTGCCCCTGCTTGAGGGTACCGATGGCGTGCGCAAGATGTCAAAATCTTACGGCAACTACATCGGTATCGATGAAGCCCCCTCGCAGATTTTCGGCAAGGTCATGGCCATTTCTGACGAGCTCATGTGGCGCTATTACGAGCTGCTTTCTGCCAAAAGCCTTGAAGACATCGCAGCACTCAAGGCTTCTGTGCAGAACGGCGAGCTGCACCCCAAGGCCGCCAAGGAAAACCTGGCTCACGAAATGGTGAGCCGTTACCACAGCGAAAAAGACGCCGACGAGGCCCGCCAGGGTTTCAACGCCGTATTTGCTGGCGGCGGCGTGCCGGATGACATGCCCGAACACACTTGCGCCTGCGGCGAAGACAGCACCCCTCCGGTGTTTCTTGAAGCGGCTGGCCTTGTGAAGAGCCGTGGCGAAGCCAAGCGCCTCATGAAAGAAGGCGCGCTTTCCGTTGACGGCGAGCGCTGCGAAGACGCCATTACCCCGCTGACTGCTGGTGAATATGTGGTCAAACTGGGCAAAAAACGCTTTTTGAAACTCATCGTGCGTTAACGCGTACGCTGCAATAATCTGCAAAACCGTCTTTGTCTGGCCGTTTACACGGGCCGACAAAGACGGTTTTTGCTTTACCGGGCTGCCTTTTCGTGTTTCCGCAGCCCCAGAGGGAAGTGCTACGAGGCTTTGGGTGCAGTACCCTCAACCAGCCCAGGTTCAGCCAGATCTTCAGCCACGCGCACACAGTTTCTTCCGCTGTTCTTTGCCTGATACATGGCTGCATCTGCCCGCTTCATCAGGTCTAGCAGGGGATTTTCCGCGGGGACAAACAACCCCGCCACACCTATGCTTACTGTGAAACATATCTCCACATCACCGTAGGAAACCACAAGAGCCGCCATTTTTCGGCGCAGTTGTTCAGCGATCTCCGTGGCCTGTGGCGTTGTCACGTCGGTCAGCAATATGCCAAACTCTTCGCCGCCAAGCCGCCCCACATGGTCGGGCGTACGCGTGGTTTCGTGCAATAGGGTACCCACGCGCTGCAAAACACGGTCGCCGGCATCGTGGCCGTATGTGTCGTTAATTATCTTGAAATGGTCGAGATCCATCATCAAAAATACCACATTCTGCCGGTAGCGCAGGGCGCGATCTATCTCGAGCTGCACCTTTTCCAGCAGATTACGGCGGTTATCGAGCCCGGTAAGGGCATCCGTGGTTGCCATTGAGTACAGATCCTCAATGCGCCTTTCAAGTTGCAGCTGGGTCAGCTTGAGCTCTGTGATGTCAGAGGCAATGACAAAAAATCCCTTTACCCCAAACCCGTCTGCGTCAGGTATATAGCGTGAAAGCACATAGCCGTGGCTACCGTCGGCCTTCAGGCGCTGCTGTTCAAAATGCTGGGACTCTCCAAGCAGGGTGGCATCAATGAGGGATGCGCATTTTTCATACTGCTCATCGCCCAGCAGGGTTCGCACATCAATACCCGCAATCTCCGTTTCGCTTTTGCCAAACCAGTTCCTGTACATTTTGTTGGCATAGCGGCACTTACGCTGCGAATCCCAGTACGAAACCATGATGGGTGCGTGCTCCATAAGCACGCTGATGAACTTGTCACGCGCCTGCACGCTTTCGTGCATCTTTACCGCCGACATTTCAAACTGGTGGCGTGACCGGGCTTCAACCAGTAGCACTATGGTGGAAACAATGGCTGCCGCAAGCCAGCAAAGCACCTGAACAAGCATGTTGCCGCGCCAGCGGGCAAGTGTTTCGCTGCCGGTCATCACCGTTATGACAAGCAGCGGGCCGCCTTCAACAAAGGGGGCCGCAACCTTACGCAGTACAAATCTCAGTTTTTCAGTGCCCATAGGAACTAAGCCGCCACCGAAAGATGCTGCATCGGTATCCATGCCACGCATGGCAGTGACAAGTTCCTGTACTTCAGTCGTTGTAATGCGGGCAAAGGGCAGCAGCATCTTGCCCGATGCCGTGTACAGGGCTGTATCAGTTTCGTTGGAATTGAAGGCGGCATGCTGCTGCCAGTAGCCCTTGCTGAGCATAAGCGTCAGGGTAAGTGGCTCACGGTCTTCAATTTGAATGATGCGGGTAAATACGACAGCGTCTGAAGAATTTTCCACACTGCCTATGGAGGCAATAAGGCCAGAGCTGTTTGCCAGACTTATGCTTCCCACAAGGGGGTGGCTACGGGCAAGGGCGCCAAGGAGCTCTGCCGCATGGTTTTTGTCCAGCGGCCCCGCATTATGAGCCATATGGGTATTGGAGCCCGACGGGTGCGAGAGGGCAGACTGCAAGCCAGGAGAATCCGTCCCGGTCACCAGTTCCTCCACCGCATTGATCAGCGAGGTCGCGCTGGCAAGTTCAAACTTGACAACGTTCGCGGCAATACTGTTTTCGAATACCAGCAGCCGGGAATCGGCAGATTTGACCTGAAAGTAGTCAAAGACAACATTGGCGCAAATTACAACCGCCAGCACAGCCAACCAGCCACTGTGCACGACCCAGTGAGAACGAGTAGCCAACATTCTGCATATGCTTGCAATTTTCATGGCTGTGCCCGGCTGTTATAGATGTTTGGTATATAATAGTCCCAAGCGGTTTCGCAGGCAAGCGCATCCCCCAACTGTGCCGGGATCTTTCGTTTTTCTGGCTTTTCTCCTACCATGCTGCAACGGAGGTCGTATGCAAAAACTATATGTGGCCATGGTTGGTCTGCCCGCAAGGGGAAAATCCACGCTGGCAAAGCGTATCCGCGACGGGCTCATGACCGAAGGCATCTCCGCCAGGCTTTTCAACAATGGCGACATGCGACGGGCGCTTATTGGCGCGGAATCCACCGACCCCAATTTTTACGACCCCAACAATCAAACGGGCCGCGAAGCCCGCGAAATGATCTGCATGCGCAACATGGAGCAGGCCCGGGAATGGCTGGCCAGCGAAGGCGAGGTGGCCATTCTGGACGCTACCAACGTGAGCCGCGCCCGCAGGCACCTGATCGAAACGACGCTCACCGACCATCCGGTGCTCTTTGTGGAATGCGTCAACGAAGACCAGCTGCTGCTCAATGCCTGCATCCGCCGCAAAACCACCCTGCCGGAATACGCCTCGTATACAGAAGAAGCGGCCCTCGCCAGCTTTATGAAGCGCATCAGCTACTACGAAACTATCTACGAACCCCTGCAGGACGAAAAATACTGGCTGCGGGTCGATTCCACCGCCAACCGCATTCTGGACGAACGTCCCTGCGAGAGTTCGCCCTACTATCCCGCCATACGCGAAATGGTTGTGAGCGTATGGATCCAGTGCCTGTATCTGGCACGCCACGGACAAACGGAATTCAACCTGCGTGGCCGTATCGGCGGCGACCCGCCGCTCACCGCCACTGGCCGCGCACAGGCACAGGCGCTGGCAACCCACCTGCGCGACAAGCCCATTGAATGGGTATTTACCTCAACGCGCATACGCTCGCACGAAACAGCCACGCCCCTGCTCACCGAGCGGCCCGAGGCCCACGCCATGGCCTTTAAGGAATTTGACGAAATATGGGCGGGCGACTGCGAGGGCATGCTGTACAGCGAGATTCGCGAGCGTATGCCCGAGGTGACCCTGGGCCGCAACGCCAGCAAATACACATACGCCTACCCCAATGGCGAAAGCTACGCCATGCTGCGCGAACGGGTGCAGCGCGGCCTACGGCGGGCGCTTTTTCTGGCGGGCGACGCGCCCCTGATCATTGTGGGGCATCAGGCCATCAACCGTGTGCTTCTTTCACTCTTTTTGCGGCAGCGCAATGAAGATGTGCCCTTTATCTACATTCCACAAAACCAGTATTACCACATCAGTCTTACCCCGCGCCGCAAGGTGTTCGAACGCGTTCCTTACGACGGTTCACACGGGGTTAACCTGCTGGAGCCGTAAAAAGGCCCGCGCTCCAGGCCGGATTGCGCGTCCATCAAACGCAAGCCCGTCCAGGAGCACAGGCCCTGATCCGTCATCTATAGCCGGGTGGCGCCCCATGCGCGCACCCGGCATTTATTCAGCATTCAAGGCAACCGGCCAGACGGTTGAATACCGAGGGCTCTGCATGGCCCACCTGCACATCCAGCACATCGTGCAGCTTGCGCACCTGCTTTACAATCTGCTCCATGCGCCCGTCGTCCTTGACCACCAGCCACATGCGGCAGGTATCGCCGTTGGCCTCGGGCGTAACCAGCACGCCTTCAAGGTTATAGGCGCGGCCAGCAAAGAGGCCGCACACGTGCGAAAGCACGCCGGGATGATTGTTGACGCTCAAGTGCAAGGTCGTAAGTGCGCTCGTCATGGAACCGTTCATGCGTTAACCCCCTCTATCATCTGGCTGTTGGCCGCTCCTGGCGGCACCATGGGAAATACCTTTTCTTCTGCGCTCATGCGCACCTCAAGCAGACACGGCCCGGGATTTGTCAGGGCCTTTTGCAGCACGGCCCTGGGGTCGCTCTCGCTATTCAGGCTGTAGGCAGGCATGCCAAACCCCTGGGCAATGCGCACAAAGTCTGTACCCGCCGTAAAGGCCGAACCAAACAGGCGGCCCCCAAAGAACAGATCCTGCTGTTGCTGCACAAGGCCAAGGGCCTCGTTGTTGCACAGAATGATCTTGACGTTGGCCTGATTTTCAACAGCGGTGGCCATTTCCTGAATATTCATGAGCAGGCTGCCGTCACCAGAAAAACAGACCACGGTTTCTTCAGGCTTTGCCAACGCAGCGCCAATGGCGGCGGGCAGGCCAAAGCCCATGGTTCCAAGCCCGCCCGATGTGAGCCACTGCCGGGGCTGGGTCATGGGGTAGGCCTGAGCCACGCGCATCTGGTGCTGGCCCACGTCTGTGGCCACAATGCCCTTGCCGTCCAGAATCTCCGCCACCTGCCGGATGATGCCATAGGGAGAGCACACCTCGTCCGTGCGGTCAAAACGCAGGCCGTGCTCTGCCTTGCAGGCGGCCACGCGCTCAAGCCAGGGCTCGTGATTGTTGCTGTGCAGCAGAGGCAACAGGGCGTTGAGGGCATCTGCCGCATCTGCCGTAATGCCTACCTGTGGCGTGCGCAGCTTGCCCACTTCGCAGGCATCAATATCAATGTGTACAATGCCGGTTTTGGGACAAAAGCTGTCCAGCCTGCCGGTGGCGCGGTCGCCAAGACGCGCTCCCACCACCATGAGCAGGTCGCATTCTTCTACCAGCAGATTGGAGGCCCGCGCCCCGTGCATGCCCAGCATGCCCACGACCAGCTCGTGCCCGTGCGGTATGGCGCCAAGCCCACGCAACGACATGACCGCCGGTATGCGTCGTGCTTCCATAAAAGCCAGCACGGCTTCAGACGCCTCGGGAGACGACGTGCCGCCGCCCAGCAACAGCAGGGGGCGCTCTGCGCGGTTCATAAGCTCTGCGGCACGGGCCAGAGCCTGTGCATCGGGCTTGGGCATGGGAGCAGCCCCGCCTGCTACGGGCAGATCCTGCAGCTCGGCCACAGCCACCTGCACGTCACGAGGAATATCCACCAGCACGGGACCGGGGCGGTCGCCTGCGGCAATGGCAAAAGCCTCGGGAATGACGCGCAAGAGCTCTTCGATGGAGCGTACAATAAAGTTGTGCTTGGTGGCGGGGATGGACATGCCGTAGATGTCCACCTCCTGAAAGGCGTCTGTACCGATCATGCTCAGGGGAACCTGCCCGGTGATGCAGACCAGCGGCACGGAATCCATGCGCGCATCGGCCAGAGCCGTGAGCGTGTTGGTGGCCCCGGGGCCGGATGTGGCAAAGATAACGCCGGGGCGACCAGTTACCCTGGCCATGCCCTGAGCTATGAAACCAGCGCCCTGCTCGTGCCGGGCGAGAATGTGGCGGATTGTTCCCCTGCGACCAAGAGCGTCGTAAAGGGGAAGATTGAAGCCGCCCGGAATACCCGCAATGTGCGTAACACCCTGGTTTTCCAGCAGGCGGATGGTGAGTTCTGCTCCCGTAAGACGTAACATCGCCGCAAGACTCCTTTTCGATGGTGGGGCTTGTCGGCGGCGGTGCGGACTAAAAAACCCCGCCGACTCGCGCCAGCGGGGTTTAAATATGCCTTCAGACCTTCCCTGCTCAAGACGCGCGCAAAGTGTGACACCGTACTACTACGGCGCACATAATGGATAGCAGCGCTACCTGGCGGAAAGAAGAATGCGTGTTCATGCTCATGGGGCAACCCTACGCTCGCATCCTGCAAGCTGTCAACATGTCAGACCAGTTTTACACAGATGCAGGATTACTTTTTTTTCTTGCGGCTGTCGCTGTGGGGCAACAGCAGTTTGACCGCCCTCACTTCGTCGATACGGCGGCGGTCCATGCGGGTTATCTCCAGCTCCCAGCCCTGATAGCGCAGGCGCGCGCCCTGTTCGGGTATGCGGCCCAGCCGTTCCAAGATCAACCCGCCAAGGGTGGCGCTGAAAAGGCGCGGCGGCAGGCTTACCCCAAGCCAGCTGGCAAACAGATCCACCGCCAAGCGGCCAGGAAACACCCAGCTGCCGTCAGGCCTGCGGCATACCTCTGGGCCAGCGGGCATGTCACCCATCTGCCCGGCAAGCACGCTCAGCAGTTCTGCGGGGGTAATGATACCCACAACGCTGCCGTATTCGTCGCGCACAAAGGCCAGAGGGGCCGGATGGGTACGAAAATCTTCAAGGATGGTCGGCAGCGGGGTATGCTCAAAAATTGTTGGCGCGGGGCGCAGGTAGGTCTTCAGGTTCCATTCCTTGTTGCCTATGCCCTGCTGTTCCTGCAGCAGAATGTCGCCGGGGTGCACCACACCCAGCACTTCGTCGGTATCACGCCGCAGCACGGGCAGCCACGCAAGGCGTGAGGCCGCAGCAAACCGGGTGGCCGTGGTGCGGTCGGCATTGCTGTCGAGCCACTCCACACGCTGGCGTGGAATCATGATAAAACGTGCCGTGCGGCCGCCCAGGCGGATAACGCGGGCGACCATGTCCCTTTCCTTGGGGGCAAAAAGCTGCCCGTTGGCGTCACCCGCCAGAGCCGCAGCCTCAAGCTGGGCCTCGCCACCACCGGGAACGCCGCCTCCCAGCAGGTTGAGAATCACGCGCGCAGTTGATTCACGCATGTCGCGCATGCTGTAGCGCCTGCGCCTGCTGCGCAGGGCCCACTGGTTGCAGGCCTCGACCGCCACGGAAAAACCGATGGCCGCGTACATGTAGCCCTTGGGGATATGGTAGCCAAGGCCGTCTGCCAGCAGGCTCAGGCCGATCATCAGCAGAAAACCAAGGCAGAGCACAATGACCGTGGGGTGGCGTTCCACAAATTCCAGCAGGGGGGCGGCCGCCAGCACCATGATGACCATGGCCGCCACCACGGCCAGCATCATGATGAACACGTGGTCAACCATACCCACAGAGGTAATGATGGAATCGAGCGAAAATACGGCGTCCAGTATGATGATCTGAAAAATCACCTGCCAGTAACTAACGCGCGGCCCTTCGGTATTGAATCTGCCAGCGTGGCCCTCAAGCCTGTCATGCAGCTCCATGGTGCCCTTGAGCAACAAAAAGACGCCGCCAGCCATAAGGATGAGGTCACGGGCCGAGTAGCCGTGCCCGCCCAGCGTAAACAGGGGGTCTGTGAGCATGACTAGCCGCGCCATAAAGGCCAGCAGTACCATGCGCATGAGCAGGGCAAGACCAAGACCGGTCATGAATGCCTGGCGTTTCTTTTCCGGTGGCAGCTTGCCCACAAGAATCGATATGAACACCAGGTTATCCACGCCAAGCACCACTTCAAGCAGTATCAGCGTGCCCAGACCGGCCCATGCCGAAGGGTCATATACCCATGCCAGATCCCACATATTTTCTCCCGCGGCGGTGCCGCTTTTACATGTATTTTATGGTGGCCTTTGACCCTGGCCAAATATCAGACCAGATGCCAGACCAGATGTCAGCCCAGCTGCCGCGCAGATGCCAACAGCATCAACAGGCAGCAGTATGGCGTAAAGGTAACCAGTGCGGGCCGTATCCGCAACCGGCCTTTTCGGGGAGGGGGGGGGCGGGGCCGGGGC
>NZ_WASP01000007.1:67191-121645 GCF_009712225.1 Desulfovibrio sp.
GCGCCCCCGACGGGCCAGCTGAGTACTGCGGTGCCCCCGAAAAACAAAGGGGAGCCAAAGGCCCCCCTAAAAATGTGCTTACCCGAAGGCGTGCACCAATGCCCGCCGGTTGCCCGGCGCAGCCTTGTTACTATTCGGCAGCAAGCTGAATGCGTTCGAAACCGGTGACCGTGATTTCGTCGCCGATGGCCTTGCCCGTTTCGCGCACAACGTCGGTGATGGTCTTCTTGTCGTCGCGGATGAAGGGCTGTTCCATGAGGCACACTTCCTTCTGGAACTTCTTCACGGCGCCATCGGCAATTTTGTCCACGATCTGGGCAGGCTTGCCTTCTTCAATGGCCTTCTGGCGGTAAACTTCGCGTTCACGTTCCACAGCGGCCTGATCAAGGCTGGCGGCGTCGAGAGCCAGGGGGCTGGCGGCGGCAACCTGCATGGCAAGGTTCTTGGCCAGTTCAATCACTTCGGGCTTGGTGGCGCTTTCGGCCTTGCCGCAGGTGAGGTACACGAGCACGCCGATCTTGCTGTTGGCGTGGATGTACTGGCCCACCACATCGTTGGCGCCCTTCTTGCTGAAGCGGGCAAACTTGCCAAGCTGCATGTTTTCGCCCACAGAGGCGATGAGCTGGGTCACTTCTTCGCCCAGGAGGGCTTCAAGAGCTTCGGCGTCAGCGGGGGCCTTATCAAGGATAACCTGGGTCACGCGGGTGGCCATGGCCTGGAACTGTTCGCCGCGGGCCACGAAGTCGGTTTCGCAAAGCAGCGAACCCATGGCGATGTGCATGCCGTCGGCGCTGGCGGCCACGGTCACGAGGCCTTCGCTGGTGGCGCGGCCAGACTTTTTGGCAGCCTTGGCCATGCCCTTCTGGCGCAGCCAGTCAACGGCCTTTTCCAGGTCGCCTTCCACTTCAACCAGAGCCTTCTTGCAGTCCATCATGCCTGCAGCGGTCATGTCGCGCAGTTCTTTAACCAATTGTGCAGTGATAGCCATAGTATACTCCACACACTGTCCGGCCCCAAGCCGGAGTTTCATAACTTTCTAGTGGGTTGCGCGGCCTCCGCGAAGCGCGGCGCGCACTCATTCATCCAGACGGGGGCAGCGCAGCCCATACAGGTTGCGCCGCCCCCAGGATACTGAATATGGAAAGGCCAGAAGAGGCTATTCGGCGGCGGCTTCCTGAGCGGGCGCGGCGGCTTCGGCCTTCTGCATGGCTTCTTCGGCGTTCACAACTTCGCCCTTGCGATCCTTGTTCATGGCTTCGCCTTCCATGCAGGCTTCGGCGAAAGCAGCCACAAACAACTTGATGGCGCGGATGGCGTCGTCGTTGCCGGGGATGATGAAATCAATGACATCGGGGTCGCAATTGGTGTCGGTCACGGCCACGATCGGGATACCGAGCTTGCGGCATTCCTTCACGGCGATGTCTTCACGATGCGGGTCGATGATGAAGGCAAGCTGGGGCAGACGGTCCATGTTCTTGATACCGCCCAGAGTTTCCTCGAGCTTGTTCATTTCGCGTTCCAGAAGCAGGATTTCCTTCTTCTGGTAGCGATTGATGGTGCCGTCGCCAAACATGGCTTCGAGCTTCTTCAGACGGTCCACGCTCTTCTGGATGGTGACAAAGTTGGTGAGCGTACCGCCCATCCAACGGTTGGTCACATGGTACTGACCAGCGCGACCAGCTTCGGCGGCCACAGCTTCCTGAGCCTGGCGCTTGGTACCGATGAACAGCACCTTGCCGCCCTTGGCAACAGTGTCGACCACTTTGTCGTAGGCGACGCGGAACAGCTTGACGGTCTGCTGCAGGTCGATGATATGGATGCCGTTGCGGGCGCCAAAGATGTAAGGACGCATCTTGGGGTTCCAGCGGCGGGTCTGGTGACCGAAATGCACGCCGGTTTCCAGCATTTGCTTCATGCTGACATAAGCCATTGGGATTCCTCCAAAGGGTTAACTTCTTCCACCCATGCCCTGACCCTGCAACCCGATGTGCGCCTCCTGACGGACCAACCGCCTTGGGCGCAAAAAATGGACGACGCACCACGCGCCGTCCCACCGGGCACCCCGGGCCGCTGCCTTTGGGTGTGCTTGATGGAAAGGTGGTCAATACACCAATGACTCGCGAATAGCAAGCACTGATGCGGCATTTTCCGCAAGGAGGCTATCGCGCGGCCTGTCGTTGCAATGCCTGAACAAGATCGGGCAGTGTCTCCCGCAATTTTTTGCCCACATAAATGACCGCAACGCCGTTGTCCTTTACGCATTCAAGACTGGCATGCGCGTCAAAAAAAGCTCTGGCCTGCTCAAATTCCTCTCGCGATACCCCGCCGCTGCCGTTGGCCAGATGATAGGTTCCGGCATAGGGCGAAATAATTACCACGCTGTCGTCCAGCGGGCCGCCCATTTCATTGATGTCTGCAATATAGCGCTGGTATGGATAAAAAACGTGAGGCCCAAGACCAGACTGCGCCCACACCCTGACCGAAGCAGGAAAATCCGGCAGGCTGCCCAGCGTGTCTCGCAGGCGGGCATGGGCCTGCGCATCGGGGTGTTGCAGCAGGCGCGCCACGGTGGCCGCAGGATTGTACCACCCTGTCTGGGTCGCCATCATGACAATTGCCATCAATACGCCTGCGGCGGGCAAAAGTTTTTTCCACAGCTCGGGCCTTAGCCTGCCCTGCACCCACATGCAGGCATGGCAGATGGCGAGCATCAAAAACACACCGGGCAAATCCTCGTACTGACCGGCCATGTCCCACATCTGCCCGTAACCGGAAAGAGCCACCATCCCCAGATAGGGCAGGGTGCACAGCAGGCACAGCAGGGCCTTGCGGCCAAGCAGGGGCAAAAACCAACTGTAAGCCAGCAGGCGCAGATAATACTGCAGCTTGTGGTCCCACCCGCCAGAAAGATTTACAAACTGCTCAAATGCGTAACCTGAGCCCGCACCCGCAAGCTGGCGCATATACGGCAGCCACACCTTTGTGACGGTAACGAACCAGGCACCGGAAACCGTGCACAGTAGCATTCCCACGCGGCGCTGCCTCAACAGCAAAACGGCATACATGCCAAGGCAGAAAATACTCGGCGCTGCGCGCTCCTGCGCCAGCAAAACAATAAAGCAGCATCCGGCAAGCGCCCACCAGCGACGCTTGTGCAGCATCAACACTGCCAGCATGAGTACCGGGGTTACAAGCGTTGTGTAATGAGCCTGCCGCGACCAGGGCGTGAGCACGGGCCGAAAGAAAAAGAAAAGGACAAGAACCACTGCCGCAGTCCATACCCAGTTGCCCGAAGCATTGTCTCCCTCGGCCTCGGCATGCAGAACGCGCACCAGCCGGGGCAGAATAAAGGCCATGGCCCCGGCAGCGGTACCCTGCAGAATGGACAGGGGGTAGGGGCTTTTCCACGGGCCCACAATGGGGGCCAGCAAAGCCGAAAGTGGCGTGCAATGGTGGGCGTAAAAGGGCTTGCCTTCGTATACGTTTGAAAACGGAGCCTGCCAGTCCCAGCCGTTCCAAACTCTCCATATCTGAGTTATGAAATAGCCGAAGTCAGCGTCGTTGATGGCGAAACTGCGCATCTGCAGCACGCTTCCCCATATAAAAAAGACGGCAAAGGCCAGGGGAATGTACCAGAGCACCAGCTTTTCTGTAGCGGAATGTCTGTTTGCAGGAACTTCTTGGATCATGATCTCACTTACTCGCTGAGTGATAAGCGCGTGCGGCACGGCACGGCGCGTAGGCGGCTTTCTAGCATGGAGACAACGCCTCCACAAGCAGACATCGTGCCCATATTCCGCGCTCTCGCATATTGTACAGCGCCCGTCCGGGACCATGGCACGCCCCTTTTCAAATTGCCCCTCAATACTTATAGTTCTTTTTCACGCTGCCCCCATGCGGGCCGCAGCACATCAACTCCTCAGGATTCACCATGAACAAGCACGGTTTTACTCTTCTTACCGAACAATATCTGCACGAAGTGGACGGCACAGCCCGGTTGTGGCAGCACGATGTCACCGGCGCGCAGATGCTTTCCGTCATCAATACCGACGAAAACAAATGCTTTGGCGTGAGCTTTCGCACGCCGCCCGCCGACTCTACCGGCGTTGCCCATATTCTGGAGCATTCGGTGCTCTGCGGGTCAGACAAGTACCCGGTCAAGGAACCCTTTGTTGAGCTGCTCAAGGGGTCGCTCAACACATTCCTCAATGCCTTCACCTATCCCGACAAGACCTGCTACCCCATCGCCAGCTGCAACCTGCGCGATTTTTACAATCTTATAGATGTGTACATTGATGCCGTGTTCCACCCGCGCATCACCGAAGACATTTTCCGTCAGGAAGGCTGGCACGTGGAGACGGAATCCGCCGACGGCCCCTGGTCGTACAAGGGCGTGGTCTATAATGAAATGAAGGGCGTCTATTCCTCGCCCGATTCCGTACTTTCGGAACAGAGCCAGCAGGCGCTGTTTCCCGACACGCTGTACAGCCTCGATTCCGGCGGCAATCCCGAGAACATCCCCGACCTCACCTACGAGGCCTTCCGCGATTTTCACAGCAGCTACTACCACCCCAGCAATGCCCGCTTTTTTTTCTGGGGCGACGACCCGGAAGACGAGCGCCTGCGCCTGACCGCCGCCGCTCTCAAAGGCTACACTGCACGTCCGGTCAATTCTGCCGTGCCGCTGCAACCGCGCATCGAAACCCCGCGCCAGATAGAAGTGGCCTACGCGGCCTCCAAGGGCGAAAAACGCGCACTGTTCACGGTCAACTGGCTGCTGGGCGAACGCGGCGACGTCAATCAGGCCCTGCTGATGGAAATGCTTGAGCATATCCTTGAAGGCCTGCCCGGCTCGCCCCTGCGCAAGGCGCTCATTGCCTCTGGCCTGGGCGAAGACACCACCGGCTGCGGACTCGAAACCGACCTGCGCCAGATGTACTACTCCACCGGTCTCAAGGGCGTGGCCCCGCGCGACGTGCAGCAGGCAGAACTGCTCATTTTTGACACCCTGGCCCAGCTGGCCGAAGAGGGTATTCCCCGCTCAGCGGTAGAAGCCGCCGTCAACAGCGTGGAATTCGCATATCGCGAAAACAATTCCGGCCGCTTCCCCCGTGGGCTTTCGGCCATGGTGCAGTCGCTCACCACATGGCTGTACGACGGCGACCCGCTGGCTGCGCTGGCATGGGAAGCGCCGCTCAACGCGCTCAAGGCCCGCATCGAGGCGGGCGAACCCGTGTTCGAACAGGCCATCCGGGACTGGTTCCTCAACAACGAGCACCGCGCAACTGTCATCCTGATGCCCGATGCCAAGCTTGGCCAGTTGCGCGATGATGCGGAAAAAGCCCGCGTGGACGCCGTGCAGACTGCGGCCAGCCCCGAAGAGCGCGCCCTCATGGTGGAGGAAACCGCCCGCCTCATGGAAGCGCAGGAAGCCCCGGACAGCCCCGAGGCTCTTGCAACCATTCCGGCTCTTGGGCTGGAAGACCTGCCGCTTGAAAACGCCACCATTCCGCGTGCCATGGCAGAGCTGCCGGAAACCTTCCTCACCCACGAGCTGCCCACCCAGGGCATTGCCTACACAGCCCTGCTGTTGCCGCTCTCCAACGTGCCCGACAGGCTTGTGCCCCTGCTGCCGCTCTTTGCCCGTTCCCTCACCGACACGGGTACCGCCCGGCGCGACTTTACCGAGCTGGGTGCGCTCATGGCCGCCAAAACCGGCGGTCTTGGCGCAGACCCGCTGCTGGGCCTTGTGCGCGGCAGCCGCAAAACCATCGGTTATCTCAGTGTGGCGGGCAAGGCGGTATACGACAAACTGCCAGATCTCTTTGCCCTGACCCGCGAAATATTGCTTGAACCCATCAAGGATGCGGACGAGCTGCGTGAAAGACTCGGGCAGATGCTGCTTGAGGCCAAGGCGCGCCTTGAGCACGGCTTGCAGTCCGCGGGCCATGCGGCGGTAAGCTCACGCCTGCGGGCGCATTTTAACGGCGCAAGCGCCCTGGGCGAACGCACCACGGGCCTGAGCTACCTTGAAAGCGTGCGCGGCCTGATAGACCGCATGGAAAAGGACGCACAGTCCATTCTTGATGACCTTGAAGAACTGCGTACACGCATCATCGCCCGCCCTGGCGCAATCTTTGACTGCACGGCCGAGGCACAGGGTCTCACCATGGTTGAGGCAGAGGCCCGCCAGCTGCTGCGCGCCCTTGCCCCCGCACGGGCTGGCTCGGAATCGGGTTTCGGCAGCGCCCCCCTCGATCTGCCCCAGGGTGAGGCCTTCATCGCCCCTGCCCAGATCAACTATGTGGGCAAGGCAGCCAACATCTACGATCAGGGCTACGTATACCACGGTTCGGCCAGCGTAATCCTGCGCTACCTGCGCATGGGTTACCTGTGGGAGCGTGTGCGTGTACGCGGCGGTGCTTACGGGGCCTTCTGCAATCTCGACCGTCTGGGCGGCACCCTTGTGTGCGCCTCGTACCGCGATCCCAACGTGGAAGACACCCTGGCCGCCTTTGACGGCATGGCCGAATACCTGCGCGGCTTCAGTCCCGACAAGGCCCAGCTCACCCAGGCCATTGTGGGTGCCATTGGTGACATCGACAGCTACCTGCTGCCCGACGCCAAGGGCGCACAGTCCCTCTCGCGCTGGCTCACGGACGACAACGAAGCCGCCCGCGCCCTCATGCGCGAAGAAATACTCTCTACCACCGAAAAGCACTTCCGCGAGTTTGCCGAGGTGCTGGCCGAGGTTGCCCGCACCGGTGCCACATGCGTGCTGGGCGGCCCCAAGACCGAAGCCGCCGCCAGCAAACTGGGCTGGAGCAGCACAAAACTGGTTTAACAGCGTAGAACTGCATAATAACAAAGGGGGAGATTTGCCAAAAATCTCCCCCTTTCTGCATTTTGCCGCAGGCAGCGCCGCACGGCTGTTCAAGGATTTTTGCATGGTTCATGATTTTGACAACCAGCCCTGCCAACGTCCCGCAAGCATTGCGGGCCGTCTGGCTGGGCGTCTGGCCGCGCCCTCCTTTGTGATTCCCGCCGGTGTGGCCGAAAACGCACGGTTTCTGGCCAACAGGGTGGACGAGGTGGGCCTGTGTCTGTTTGAAACCCGCGCCTGCCTCAACTACGGCCAGCGAGACCTGCCGCCAGACCTCGCCAGCCTGCCCCTGCGCTGGCACGCCCACCTGCCGGTGGACCTGCCCTGGCCGGTAAAGAGCGGCGCCGCACACCCTGCCCGCACAGCTGCCGCACTGGCCAGACAGGTGCTGGAAAAAACCGCCTTCCTTTCCCCCCGCTGCGCTGTGCTGCACCCGCCCAAGGGTACGCCGAGCAGACAGCGCCGCCTGCTGGCAGGATTTGCGCACCATTGGCAAAAATACTGTCATGTTCCACTGTTGCTCGAAAACGTGGCCCACAGCGACATATGGGGCCTTGGGCAAGGTTTTTTGCAGGATCACGACCTTGGCCTGTGTCTGGACGTAGGGCATCTACTGGGATATGGTCAAAAAAATCTTTTGTTTTCGGCCCTTCCAGAGCAGGCAAGCCTTGTACACTGGAGTGCGCCCGGCGATGGCGACCGGCATCTGCCCCTCACAGCTTTCACCGGACCGCAAATGCAGACAGCAACCGACCTGATGGCGCGTTTTTCCGCCACGGCGGTGCACATGGCAGAGATATTCAGATGGCAGGGTCTGGCTGAGTCGCTGCCGGTACTGGAAGCGCTTTCGCAACCCACCCCTGCCCGATGAGCCACAAGGAGAATCATGGCTGGCGCTACAGACCACATCGCCCTGCTGCAAAAATGGCGGGCAGGTCTTTGCAAGGATGACCGCTGGTGCATCCTCATCAATGCCGACCCCGATGCCCTGGCATCGGCGCTGGCTCTCAAGCGCATTATGATTCACAAGGTGCACAGCGTTGATATTGCCCGCATCAATGAGGTAACCAGGCCCGACAATCTGGCCATGATCCGCTACCTCAATATTCCCGTAGTCGCGTGGAAGCCCGAAAATGCCGAGCAGTACACCCGCTATGCCATGGTTGATTCGCAGCCGCACCATAGCAAGGCCTTTCAGGGTCTGCATTTTGACTGCATCATAGACCATCACCCCCTGCCCCGCTCCGTACCCAATATCACGGCCTGTGCCATTGCCGGTCCTGTGGTTTTTCGTGACATTCGCCCCGGCATGGGGGCAACCAGCACCATGATGGCCCGCTACCTCAAGGCCTTGCACATGCGGCCCGGGCCGCGCCTGGCCACGGCCCTGCTGTACGGCATTCGCACCGACACAGCAGCCTTTGAACGCTCCGGCGGCGAGGACGATTTTCGCGCCTACCAGTGGCTTTCGCGCCATGCGGACAACAGCCTGCTGCGCCGCATCCTGCGCAGTGAATACCTGCGCGAGTGGCTGCCGCTGTTTTCGCGCGCTTTCCGTTCGCTGGCCGACTGCCGCGGCGGGGGGGCCTTTGCCTCACTCAACGAGATCAACAGTGCCGACCTGCTGGTGGCCGTGGCAGACTTTTTTACGCGGGTGCACGGCCTGCGCTGGATTGCCGTAAGCGGCGTGGTGGACAAGACCGTTATCGTGATTTTTCGTGGTGACGGGGGGCGCGACATTGGCAGGCTTGCAGACGCCTGTTTTCACGATGTGGGCGTGGCGGGCGGCCACCGCAACCTTGCCCGGGCAGAGTTTCCGCTTTCTGCCGTACCCGAGGGCGTCAAGCCCGGCGAATTTGTGCTCAAGCGGCTTGAAACCCGCAAGCTCAGACCCAGGACCAAGGGCGATGAAAATCCCGCAGACTCCGCAGAACGGGGCGCTGCCTGACTTCGGCAATAAAATTCATGCCAAAATCCATTTTCCTGTTGACAGGGTTTTGGATGCCGCGTAGCCTTTGATCAGAAAATTTTTAAGGATATTTCCATGCAGCGCATTTCTTCCAACCACACCTCCTCCTACGCCGCCGGCATCTTTAGCTGGTATTTTTTTGCGTATTTTACCGGAGCCTGTGGTCGGGAGCTTTGCTGACGCAAAAAAGTTAGAAAGTTCAACGGGCCGCAGGCAACAAGCCAGCGGCCCTTTTTTTGTATGGGTCGCCGGAAAAGAAGCGGCAAACCCCGCCACATGCGGGTCACCTCAAAGCAGCAGACTGAAGGAGAGAACCCATGTACCTTGGCAAAAAAATCCGCCTGGAACGTATCATCAACCGCACCAACGGTCGTACCATCATTGTTCCCATGGACCACGGCGTAACCATTGGCGCAGTTGAAGGCCTGGTGGACATGCGCGACACCGTCAACGACATGGCGGTAGGCGGCGCAGACGCCGTTCTCATGCACAAGGGTCTTGTGCGCTGCGGTCACCGCAACGCTGGCAGCGACATTGGCCTGATCCTCCATCTTTCTGCCTCCACCGCCCTTTCTCCCCACGGCAATACCAAAACCCTGGTGGGCACGGTTGAAGAAGCCATCAAGCACGGCGCAGACTGTGTTTCGGTACACGTCAACCTGGGCGACCCCAACGAACGCCTCATGCTGGCAGACCTGGGCCGCGTCGCTGAATCGTGCGACAACTGGGGCATTCCGCTGCTTGCCATGATGTACGCCCGCGGTCCGCAGATCCAGAACGGTTACGCCAAGGACGTGGTGGCCCACTGTGCCCGTGTGGGTGTGGAACTGGGCGCGGATATCGTCAAGGTTCCCTACACCGGCGATGTGGAAAGCTTCTCTGATGTGGTGGCCGCCTGTTGCGTGCCCGTGGTCATTGCCGGTGGCGAACGCATGGATTCCACCCGCCAGATTCTCCAGATGGTCAAGGATTCGCTTGATGCGGGCGGCGCTGGCATTTCCGTGGGCCGCAACGTGTTCCAGCATCCCAACCGCGTTGCCCTGGTCAAGGCCCTGCGCGCCATCGTACACGAAAACGTTTCCGTGGATCAGGCCATGGAAATCGTAGGAGAATAATTCCAATGTCCCGCATCTATTTCAACTGCGTTCCCTTTGACAAGGGAGATGTGACCCTGGCGCTGGAATCTGGCGTGGACGGTGTTATTGTGCCCCGCGAATATGTGGATCAGGTGGCTGGTCTTTCGCGCTGCCCTGTGTGGGCCGCCGAAGATGTCGCCACCATGGCCCTCAACGTCAAGGCCGATGAAGAGGCCGTGCTCGAACGCCTGCATAAAGGCGAGCGTGTGGTACTGGCTCGCGGCTGGGAGGTTATACCGGTAGAAAACCTTCTGGCCCAGAGCGACAGCGTTCTGGCAGAAGCCGCAACGCTGGACGAGGCCCGCCTTGCCGCAGGAATTCTGGAACGCGGTGTGGCGGGCATTATTGTATCCAGAGAAGCGGTCGCCGATCTCAAGACCATTATTGCCCAGTGCAAGATGGCCCAGGGACGCGAAGAGCTGCTGCCCGGCGTCATTACCCGCGTGGAATCCGTGGGCCTTGGGCACCGTGTGTGCGCCGACACGCTCTCCATCCTGCGCAAGGGGCAGGGCATGCTGGTGGGCAATTCCAGCGCCTTTACCTTTCTTGTTCATGCCGAAACCGAGCGTAACGAATACGTGGCCGCCCGCCCTTTCAGGGTTAATGCGGGGGCAGTGCACGCCTATGTGCGCCTGCCCGGCGACAAAACCACCTATCTGGGCGAGTTCAAGGCCGGACAGGAAGTGCTGATCGTGGACGCCAACGGTGAAACCAGCCTTGCCACCCTTGGCCGGGTCAAGATTGAAGTGCGCCCCATGCTGCTGATCGAAGCCCAGGTGAAAACCGAAGACGGCGTGAAGACCGGCGCGGTGTTTTTGCAGAATGCCGAAACCATCCGTCTGACCACCCCCGGTGGCGAGCCGGTGAGCGTGGTGGGCCTGAAACCCGGCGACACGGTGCTATGCCGTCTGGATGAAGCGGGCCGCCATTTTGGCATGCGCATCAGCGAAGACATCCGGGAGATCTAGCATGGACGACAGCAACAGCCACTGGCCCAAGAACCAGACAGATGCCCAGACTCCCGCGGCCACTCCCGATGAGGCAGGTGCTCGCCTTGCCGCCATACGCCACGAGATTGACGCAGTGGATCAGGACCTGCTGGCGATCTTTAACCAGCGCGCCGCCCTGAGCCTTGAGGTGGGACGCATCAAGGCCAATGTGCCGGGCATCATCTTCAAGCCCCTGCGCGAAAAGGAAGTGCTCGACAGCCTGGTGGTCCGCAACCCCGGCCCTCTGCCCGACGAACACCTGCGAGCCATCTGGCGCGAAATATTTTCGTCCTCGCGTTCGTTGCAGCGGCCGCAGAATGTGGCCTATCTCGGCCCCGAGGGCACATTCTCATATTTTGCGGGTGTGGAATATCTTGGGCATGCGGCCCAGTTCAGGCCGTGCAGTGACATCACCCAGGTGTTTCAGGAAGTGGCATCGGGCCAGTGTGAACTGGGCGTTGTGCCGCTCGAAAACTCCCTGCAGGGCACCGTGGGCGTGAGCTTTGACCTGTTTTTGAAGTACGACGTGCACATTCAGGCCGAACTGTTTTCGCGTATTTCGCACTGCCTGCTGAGCAACGCGCCCTCGCTGGCCGCCGTGCGTACCGTATATTCGCACCCACAGCCGCTGGCCCAGTGCGGCGCGTGGCTGCGCGCCCATCTGCCCGGCGCAGGGCTTGTGCCGGTGGAATCTACCGCGGCAGCAGCCCAGTACGCAGCTGGCAAGGAAGACGCCGCCGCCATCGGCCACGGCAAGCTGGCCGACCTTATGGGCATTGGCGTACTGGCCCGCCGCATTGAGGACGAGCCCGGCAACTGGACGCGCTTTGTGATCATCGGTCCCGGCGATGCCCGCTCGGGCAGCCGCACGGGCGGTCCGCAGCCCGGCCACAACGGGGCGGACAAGACCTCGCTGCTGTTCACCACTGCCGACAAGGCCGGTGCGCTTTCAAGTGTGCTTGACCTGCTGGCCGCCAACGGCATCAACATGCGCAAGCTGGAATCGCGCCCCCTGCGCGGCCAGCGCTGGAAATACGTTTTCTTTGCCGACGTGGAAAGCGATCTTGAAGATCCGCGCTACGCACCCCTGCTGGAAAAGCTGCACGAAGTCTGCACAAGCTTCCGCATTCTGGGCAGCTACCCCACAGGACCGCAACTGGACCGTCTTGACCTCCACTCGGAAACATCGGAGCACCTTGCCTCATGAGCCAGAGCACCCTTGCCGTTACTGCGGCTGAAGAACAGGCCACGGTGAGCGTCACCGCGCCCGCATCCAAATCGGTTTCGCACCGCTACCTCATTGGCGCGGCCCTTGCGCAGGGCGTGTCCACGGTACGTCATACCCTTGAAAGCCGCGACCTCGAACGCACGCGGGCCATCCTTTGCGGCGCTGGGGCCATTATGGAAACCCTGCCCGAAAGCACCCCGGCCTCTGGCGCATGGCGTGTGACCGGCATGGGCGGCAAGCCGCGCGGTGGCACTGCCCAGGCTCCCCTTTCGTGCGATGTGGAAGAATCCGGCACCACGTGCAGGCTGCTTACGGCCGTACTGGCCGCCGGTGAGGGCGAGTTTCGCATCCACGGTGCGCCGCGCATGCACGAGCGACCCATCGGCGAACTCACCGACGCGCTGAAAAATCTGGGGCTTACCGCCACCTTTGAGGGCAAGCCAGACTGTCCGCCCCTGGTGCTGCACGCCAGGGGGCTCAACCCCGCCCTGTGCGGCGGCGAAGTGGCGCTGGGCATGGACATCTCCAGCCAGTACTTTTCTGGCCTTCTGCTGGCGGCCCCCATGGGGCCAGCGCCCCTTGCTGTGGTGCTCAGCGGGCAGAAAGCTGTTTCTTGGCCCTATGTGGGCCTGACCCTGCAGTGCCTGACCGATTACGGTATCCGCTTTGAAGTGGAAACCCGCGCTCAGGCCGACGCAGCGTGGGAACTTTTGCCCCCCGGCGCGTGGCGTGAACTCAAGGCGGCCAACCCTGGATGCCTGCGCGTAACCGTGCACCCCGGTGCGTATCGGGCAGGTGACTATACTGTTGAAGGGGACTGGTCTGGCGCTTCCTACCTTCTGGCTGCTGGAGCTCTGGGCCTGCGCCCCGTGCGCGTTGAGGGCCTGCGTACCGATTCGCTACAGGGCGACCGCGCCATGCTGGATATTTTGCAGCGCATGGGCGCGCGCATCAGACTTACGCCCGATTCGGTCACCGTGTACCCCTCGGCCCTGCACGGTGTGGAGCTCGACATGGGCGACTGCCCCGACCTCGTGCCCACCGTGGCCGTACTGGCGGCCTTTGCCCAGGGGTCCACGCGCGTCAGCAACGTGGCTCACCTGCGCTACAAGGAGTCAGACCGCATAAGTGCCCCGGCGCAGGAGCTGGCCAAGGCGGGCGTGGTCATCGACCAGCTTTCAGACGGCATGCTTATCCACGGCCTTGCAGGCCGCGGCAACGGCAAGCCCGATTGCCCGCGCCTGCCCGAAGGTACGGCCCTTTCGGCCCACAACGACCACCGCATCGCCATGTCGCTGGCCTTGCTGGGCTTGCGCCAGCCCAAGGTAAATGTTCGCGGCCTGCTGGACGACCCCATGGTTGTGCGCAAGTCGTTTCCGCAATTCTGGAATATCTGGGAGCACCTGGCATGAACGGCAACGAAAACAGGGGTGGCAGCCCCGCTGCCCAGAGCGGCGGAGAATCTGCAGCGGAGGATGGATTTGACGGTTTTACCGGTTTTAGCCCGCGTAATCCCATAAAAACCGTTATTGTCGGCTCCACAGGCCGCATGGGCGCAATGCTGCTTGCCCGCGCCTGTGCGGAGGGCCTTACGGTAGAAGGCGTGGACGTTCCCCTGACGCCCGAAACCCTGGCCCCCGCCTGCGCCGGAGCAGACCTGGCCATCATCTGCGTACCAGCCGCCGTCTTCAGCGAGGTCATTGCCACCGTTTGCCCCCATCTGCCCCCTACGGCCGTGCTGGCAGACATAACCTCGGTGAAGGAAATACCCTTGCAACAGATGCAAAAGGCCTGGACGGGTCCCGTGGTGGGCACACACCCCCTGTTTGGCCCCCAGCCCGACCCGGAGGCCGATCAGCCCGTGGCCATCGTGCCCGGTGCAAACGCCGCGCAGCTGCATGTGGAACTGACAGCGGGCTTTTTTACCGCGCTGGGCTGCCGGGTGTTCGGCACCACCGCTGAAAAGCACGACAAGGCCATGGCCCGCATCCAGAACATGAATTTCATCACCAGTCTGGCCTATTTTGCCCTGCTGGCCGGACAGGACGAGCTGCTGCCTTTTGTGACACCCTCGTTCTTGCGCCGCCAGAACGCGGCCCGCAAAATGCTTACCGAAGACGCGAGCATGTTTGCTGGTCTGTTTGAGGCCAACCCCTACAGTTATGAAGCGGTTCGTCAGTACCGGCAAATGCTTAACCTTGCCGCAGCTGGCGACATAGACCTGCTGTGCCAGCGCGCCCGCTGGTGGTGGCAGGATGATGCCAAGCTCGAAAAAGCATAATATTCTGCGGTTACAGCCCGGCTCAGGTCTTCGGATTTTTGCCCCGGCCTGTCCCTGCCATATGTTCCTGTTCCACCGGTCTAGACCATATTTCTCCACCATGCCCGCCAGTTCCCTGACGGGCATATTTTTTGCTTATCCCCGGTTCAGGCGCGGGCAGCGCCAACAAAGCAGCGGGGTAACAGCATGTTCGGTGCGCAGAAAGATCCAAGCAGAACAGAAAAAGCGTCTCCCAAACGCGTCAGCAAGCAGCGCGAGGAAGGCAACGTTCCCAAAGCGCCAGAGCTTGGCAAGGCTGTGAGCCTGCTGGGCGGCGTTGCCATTCTGTATGCCTGGATCGGTCCCATGGCCGACAACATCAAGCGCCTGTTCCGGCATTTTCTGAGCCATTCGTGGGAATTCGATCCCAACCCAGAAAACGTCTACAACCTCAGCATCGAACTTACCCTTGAAGTGGCCCGCATGATCCTGCCCATTCTGCTGACCCTTGGCTTTCTGGCCTTTCTGGCCCAGCGGCTGCAGGTTGGCAAACTCTGGACAACAAAGGTGCTGCGCCCCAAGTTTCAGCGTTTCAATATTATCAACGGACTCAAGCAGATGCTGCTTTCGCCGCAGACCATTTTGCGCACCATCAAGAGCCTGCTTTTCTCACTGATTCTCGGCCTTATCCCCGGCTGGATCATCTATAAGGAATATCACAACTTTCTGCCCATGTACTACGCCACCACAGAGGGGGTGGCCGCCTACATGCTGCATATGGCCTTTCGCCTGGCCTGCTATGCCCTCATGCCCATCATGGCCATTGCCATTTTTGACGTATGGCAGACGCGCTTTGCCTACAACGAAGGCATGAAAATGACCAAGTCGGAAGTGAAGGACGAACAGAAGCAGGCCGACGGTGACCCGGTGGTCAAGGGGCAACAGCGCAAAAAAATGATGGAAGTCATGAGCAAGCGTATGCTGGCCGACGTGCCCAAGGCCGACGTGGTGATTACCAACCCTACCCATATTGCCGTGGCGCTCAGCTACAATTCGTCCGAGGCCCCGGCCCCCATCGTGCTGGCCAAGGGCGCAGACCACCTGGCCGAAAAAATTAAGGAAGTAGCCCGCGAAAACCGTATTCCCATTCGCGAAAATGTGCCTCTGGCACGGGCTTTGTATAAGTCCACGGAAGTGGGCGACATGATTCCAGAGGAGCTTTACAAGGCTGTGGCCGCAGTGTTGGCCAGCATCTGGAAGCTCAAGCCCAAGACGGGAAGGCCCTAAAAAGACAAGGTATTTTGTCACACAGGCCAACTTTTTAAGGTACGAACCCGCATACGGAACCAACGCAGAGAGGTGTCATAAAAATGGCTGCCGCAGTACTTCCTCAGATTGATTACAGCCGGTACTCCAAAAACGGCGAACTGTTCCTGGCTGCCGGCGTGGTGACCATCCTGTTCGTCATGCTGGTTCCGCTGCCCACATTTTTTCTTGATATACTGCTCTGCGTGAGTATTTCCATCTCGCTGCTGGTGCTCATCACCACCATGTTCATGACGAGCCCGCTGGAATTTACCATCTTTCCGTCGCTGCTGCTGGTCACAACCCTGCTGCGGCTGGCACTCAACGTGGCCTCCACCCGTCTTATATTGCTCAACGGCAACATGGGTGCAAACGCCGCAGGCGAGGTTATCCGCGCATTTGGGCAGTTTGTGGTGGGCGGCAGTTATGTGGTGGGCGGCGTTATCTTCATGATCCTGTTCATTCTCAACAAGGTTGTTATTACCTCTGGTACTTCACGTATCGCAGAAGTGGCAGCCCGCTTTACCCTTGACGCCATGCCCGGCAAACAGATGGCCATTGAAGCCGACCTCAACGCGGGCCTGATTGACGAAGAACAGGCCAATGCCCGCCGTGCAGGCCTGCGCAAGGAAGCCGACTTTTACGGTGCCATGGACGGTGCGTGCAAGTTTGTTTCGGGTGACGTAAACGCGGGCATGTTCATCACCCTGGTGAACCTGATCGGCGGTATCATCATTGGCATGGCTCAAAAGGACATGGACTGGAACACGGCCCTCACCACTTACTCGCTGCTGACCATTGGTGACGGTCTGGTTTCCACCATTCCCTCCATCATTGTTTCTACGGGCACGGGTCTGCTTGTTTCGCGCGCCGCTTCCGAAGCCAAGATGGGCGAAGAATTTCTGGCCCAGCTTACCTTCAACAGCAAGGCGCTCAAAATGGTTTCAGCCGTGCTGCTGCTGTTTGCCCTTGTGCCCGGCCTGCCCACAATCCCTTTTCTGATAATATCCGCCCTGATCTTTACCGTGAGCAGGCTCAGCGAAAACAAGGATCAGGAAGCCGCCAACAAGGCCAAGGCTGAAGAAAAGAAAAAGAAGAACAGCGGCTCGGGCACGGCAGACACGCCAGAAGAAGTGCAGGCCCTGCTGCCGCTCGATACGCTTGAACTTGAGGTGGGCTACGGCCTCATCCCCCTGGTGGACGAGGAACAGAGCGGCAACCTGCTGGCCCGCATCCGCTCCATCCGCCGACAGTTTGCACTGGACATGGGCGTGGTCATTCCCTCGCTGCACCTGCGCGACAACCTGCAGCTCAAGCCCGGCCAGTATTCCCTTCTTATCAAGGGTAATCAGGTGGCCTCGGCGGAAATTCTGGTTGACCATTTTCTGGCCATGGACCCCGGCAACGTGACCACCAAGATCAGTGGTATTGAAACGCGCGAACCGGCCTTTAACCTGCCCGCGCTGTGGATTCCCGACAGCCAGCGTGAAGAAGCCATGCTGGCGGGCTACACGGTGGTTGACCCGGCCACGGTTATCGCCACACATTTGACAGAAGTGTTCAAGCGGCATCTGGGCGACTTCCTTGACCGCCAGGCGGTTCAGGGTCTGCTGGATACCGTGGCCAAACATGCGCCCAAGGCGGTGGAAGACCTGGTTCCCAACGTGCTGCCTCTGGGCGTGGTGCAAAAGGTGCTGCAGCTTCTGGTACGCGAAAACGTCAGCGTGCGCGACATGCTGACCATCGTGGAAACGCTGGGCGACTTTGGTGGGGGCGTCAAAAATCCGGAGACCCTCGGCGAGTACGTGCGCGAAAAACTTTCGCGGGCCATCGTGCGGCCCTACCTGGACAGCTCGGGCACGCTTTCGGTGCTTACCCTTTCCCCCAATGCCGAAAGACTGGTGCAGGAAGGTGTTCGCCATGCCGACAACGGCGTTACCTTCCTTTCCATGAACCCGGCGGTGGCGCAGCGGCTTGTCAACAACATCAGCACTGCCGCCGACAATGCGGTCAATGCCGAGGCCCAGCCCGTGCTGCTGGTCACGCCTCTCATTCGCCCGCATCTGGCCCAGATCATCACGCGCTTTCTGCCCACGGTTCCGGTTATCTCGCAGGCAGAGATTCCGCCTGATATCCGCCTGCAGTCGGTGGGCACGGTGGACGCCGAATAACACAATCACATATGCATGCGCGGCGCTGAGGGCTTAAGGCCAGCAGCGCCGTTTTTTTGTGTCGCGCTCCCGCGCAAATTGCATTTTGGCCCTGTAGCGGCTATTGTCGATATGGGGAAAAACCCCTGCGGCAATTTGCCCCTTGAGGAAAAATAATACCTTACAGTTGGCCCCGATTTTGCAATTACCCTGATGTCGTCAAACAAACGGCACACACAAGCCGTTTGGCGATATTGAACCGTCAGGCAAAGGAATGGGCCATGCAGGTAAAGACGTTCACAGGGACCACATCACAGGAAATTCTGGCCAGAATCAAGGCCGAGATGGGGTCTGACGCCGTTATCCTGGGCAACCGCACCTACCGTAAAAACGGAGCGGTCTGCCACGAAATAACTGCCGGTATAGAGCGCCCCAAGACTGAAGCGGCATCGGGCGCTGGCGCACCCGCAGGCTGGGGAGAATGGCACAAGGACTGGATGCAGCTGAAAGATCAGATTTTTGCGCTGATGAAGCCCGCCATCCAGCTTGAGCGCCTCACCCCCCGTCAGCGCGTGGCACTTGAATATTTGCAACGCGAGGGCGTTTCGGACTCCGTGGCAGTTGACCTGTACAAGCGACTGCTGGCAGAACCGGGCGCATCGGTGCTTGAATGCCTGTGCGATATGGTGCCCGTAAAAACATGGGGCGCAGAGCACTGGCGGCAGCGCATACACCTGATGGCCGGGCCTTTTGGCCTGGGTAAAACCACCACGGCCCTGCGCTTTGCCCTGCATCTGCGCAGAAACGACCCGGAAGCGCGCATTGCCTTTATCAACGCCGATTGCCTGCGCGGCAACGGCAGGCTGATTTTGCGCCACTGGGCCGAGCTTTCCAATTTTTCGTATATGGAAGCGCCCGACAAGGCCTCCATGGAACACGCTCTTGCCGCCACGCGCGAAGCCAGCGCAGTATTTATCGATGTCCCCGGCCTTGACCGCAATGGCAGCCTTGCCAGCTGGAAAGCCGACATGGGGCTCGACACGGTGGAAGCGGCCACGCATCTTACACTTTCGCCTTTTTTTGACGCCCTGCAAACCCAGGCATTTTTGCAGCGTTACAAAACAGACGGGCCAGGTTCCATAGTCTGGACCAAGCTGGACGAAGCCGTCAGCTTTGGCAATATAGTTAATGTGGCCTGCCAGGCGGGCCTGCCGGTTTCAGCCCTGTCTTTCGGCGCGGAACTCAAGGAAAGCCTTGCCCCGGCCACTGAGCCGCTGGTCTGGCGTCTCATTTTCAAAAGGCAACTTCCTGGTCAGGCCGCCTAGCGCGGTTCGACCTTAACATGTGGAGCAGACAGATGAGCGGCACTTTCCCTCTGGTTTTTTCCGTCACTTCAGGCAAGGGCGGCGTCGGCAAGACCAATATTTCGGTCAATCTTGCCATCTGTCTTGCCCAGCTGGGCAAGCAGGTAGTGCTCATTGATGCCGACCTTGGCTTGGCCAACGTGGACGTGGTGCTTGGGCTTACTCCGCAGAAAAATATTTTCCACCTGTTCCACGAAGGCGCCACCATAAACGATATTCTCTTTCCCACGCCTTACGGCTTTTCCATACTGCCCGCTTCGTCAGGCATGAGCGAAATGCTCACCCTCTCAACGGGACAGAAACTGGAACTGCTGGAAGCCGTGGATGAAATGGAAGACGGCCTGGACTACCTGATTGTTGATACGGGCGCAGGCATCAGTGACAACGTGCTCTATTTCAATATGGCCGCGCAGGAACGGCTGGTGGTGCTCACCCCTGAGCCCACCTCGCTTACCGACGCTTACGCGCTCATCAAGGTGCTCAAAAACAACCACGGTGTTGAGCGCTTCAAGGTGTGCGTAAACATGGCCCCCGACCTGAAAACGGCCAAGGACATGTTTGTACGCCTGCATCAGGCATGCGACCATTTTCTGAGCGGCGTATCGCTGGAACTTGTGGGTGTTGTGCCGCGTGATACAGGCGTGCGCAAGGCCGTGGTGCAGCAGTTGCCCTACTGCATAAGCGAACCGCAAAGCCCTGCCGCCAAGGCCACCATGACGCTGGCCAAGAACATCAGCGCCTGGGAAGCCCCCGAGAATCTGGACGGCAACATCAAATTTTTCTGGAAGAAACTGCTTTTCCGCTAGGCGTAATGGCAGCCGAGCGCTGCCACCGGCAAGAACAACGAATTTTAACCTCAACGTGTTGCAAACGCGGCGCAACCGGCCTTGGCGGGCAGGTGGGGCGCAGCATAACAGGCATGTACATGCCACGGGGTAGAAGAGGCAAATCCGAAGGAAACCACTATGAAGACCGGCACAGCGCAAGCGCAAGCTCCCTGCCCCTGGGAAGCGCTCGAAACCGGGGCAACCCCTTGGGAGAGCTTTTCACCGGCAGAGCAGGAATCTGTGGTGCGGCATTATGCGCCCAAGATCCGCTTTCTTGCCTTACGGCTAAAAGCCAAGCTGCCGCGCAGCGTCGAGCTTGGCGAGCTGATCAGCTCTGGCACGCTTGGGCTCATGGAAGCTCTTGGCAAATTCAGGCCACAGCTGGGCATACGTTTTGAAACCTATGCCGAGAGCCGTATCAAGGGAGCCATGCTCGATGAATTGCGCCGCCTTGACTGGTTTCCACGTTCGTTGCGCCAGCGTGTTCGGGTACTCGATGAAGCCATGCGCAAGGTCGAGCACGAGCACGGCAGACAGGCCACGGAAGACGAACTGCAAAAAATCACCGGCCTCGACCTGCGCGATGTGCGCCAAGGCCTCGAGGCTCTGCAAAACCAGCTCTGGATTTCGCTTGATGCCATTCAGGACACGCTTTCGGGCGAGGGCCCGGAAGGTGGCGGCGAGCCCTTCCGCAACACTGCCCTGCAAGAGCTTGTGGAACGCGTTGCCCCGCTGATCGACCGCTTGACGCCAAGGGAAAAATTGGTACTGTCCCTGTATTACACTGATGAGCTTAACATGCGTGAAACAGCCGAAGTAATGGGAATTACCGAAGGCCGCGTATCGCAATTGCACTCACAGGCCCTGACCCGACTTCGCAAAGAGTTTCATAACCTCTATGGCGAAGGTTCCGAAATATAAGCTTACAACAGACAGTGGCGCACGGCTGCAACGTCTGTTGCAAACCGATACAGACGGCGCTTCAAGGAGATTCTCTCATGCCTTACAATCCGAATATGCGTGTTCTTGTGGTTGACGATTTCTCCACCATGCGTCGTATCGTGCGCAACATTCTGCGCCAGCTTGGCTTTCAGAACGTGGTTGAGGCTGACGACGGCACCAGTGCATGGGAAGTTCTGAACCGCGAAAAAATCGACTTTATTGTTTCTGACTGGAACATGCCCCAGATGACCGGCATCGACCTTTTGCGCAAGGTTCGCGCCAGCGAGCAGTTTGCCAACATTCCTTTTCTCATGGTCACGGCCGAGGCCCAGCAGGAAAACATCATCGAAGCGGTGCAAGCCAAGGTTTCCAACTACATTGTCAAACCGTTCACTGCAGACACCATGAAGCAGAAGATCGACAAGATTTTCCCCTAGGCTTTGCAGCAAACTTCCCTGGCTTAGACGGCCCGCTCCTGGCCGGGGTTAGCGCCACACAGCGCAACCTGGTTGGGGCGGGCTTTTTTTGCAGGGCAACTGCAACTGCATGGCAAGCGGTGCAGGCAGGGCCTCGGTAAACAGCAGGTTTGAGCGTATCAACCAGACCGGCGCGGCCAGCGGTGGCCGCATGTACCGGCAGTACGTATGAGACCGTGTGACTTTACGTATCGGGCGTGGCCGTCAGGAGTGACGCGTGGCTGAAAAACAGGATATTAAAGAAGCCCCCGCCAAGGACGAACTGCAGGTTGCAGTAAGCCCTGACACGAGCCTGCGTAAAGTGGAGCTTGATCTTGACGATGCGCCTTTTCTCAAGGAGCAGGATCCGCCGCCACCGGCTGTAAAGGAAGGCGCTCCCCTTCAGGTTGCTGAAGACGCCCCCCCGCCCAACAAGAAGAAAAAGCTGCTTATCATTGCAGCCGCTGCGGCACTGGTTGTGGTGCTGGTTGCGGCTGCAGCAGTATGGTGGTTTGTGCTGCGCACTCCTCCGCCGCCCCCGCCGGACCCCATCAAGCCAGAGGTGATTGTGGTTCCCACACCCAAAACACCCACGGCCAAGGCAGACAGCGTCAAGGAACTGGCGCCCTTTGTCATACCCCGGCAAACCGCCAAGGGCGCGCGTTTTCTCATCTGCAAGTTTTCTACGGTCAGCCAGAGCCCACGGGTAGGTATGGAAATTGACCAGAAGCTCATTCCCCTGCGCGATGCCCTGTACTATTACCTGAGCAGCAAGACGGACGAATTTTTGCTCGACCCTGCCAACGCAGCCACCATCAAGAAAGACCTTGGCGGCGTGCTCAACGACTACCTTACGCAGGGGCGTATTGATGATATTCTGTTTGAAAGCTATCTGAACGAATAGGCTACGCCCTCACGCAGCAGCCCCCTGTGGGCTGGGCATGCAAATGTTGCCATGCGCGCCGGGAGATGCCTCAGCCTTTCAGGCCCGGCCGCGCAGCAAGCCGGCAACAGGAGGCCGCCATGAGCGTTGACGCCACAATGGCCGTGCTGTATGCCCAGACAAATCTTGCAGCCAACGTGAGCAATGCCACTGCGGTTGCCCCGCAGGCATCGGTTGCCATGTCGCGCGTGCTTGCGGCGGCAATGGCCAAGCAGGAACAGCAGCAGGTGGCGCAGACTGAACCGGGCCACCAGGCAACTCTTACCCCCGATGCGGACAAACGCGGAACGCCCCAGTTTGGCAGTCGCAGAAGAAAAAGACCCCCACCCAAGCCAGAACCCGAAACAACCGGAGAATTGGCGCCGCCTCTGGTGGGCAACCTGTTGAACATAAAAGTATGAACGACACCCTGCTGTTTGCACTGATCGCGCTTTTTTCGCTGTTTGAGCTTGCCATTCTTGGCGGCGTGTTTGTCTTTTATATGCGCCTGCGTCGCTCTGAAGCCCTGCTCAACGCCTTGCAGGGCAATCAGGAAAGCCTGCTCGCCCGCATAGAGATGAACGCCCGGCTCGAAAAGGAAATTGTTGCCACCTTTGCCCAGCGGCAGGCTGAATTGCGCAATCTGGACGAAAAGCTTGAGGAACGCACGCACGAACTGCGACGTTTGCTTGAGCAGGCAGAGGGCATCAGCCGGTCTCCCCAGTTTCTGCGCGAGCTGATCCTGAACGGACGCCGCAAGGGTCTGAACAGCCGCCAGATAGCCAAGAACGCTGGGCTCAGCGTTGATGAGGTTGATCTCATCCTCGCACAGGAAACAGAGTAGCCAGCCTCCCCGTTTTCTCGCCCTTCCCTTTCTTTTTCCCACAGCGCGTGCGCACCACGACACACCACTCCTGCGACCGGCCTTCACGCCAGTCCAGCCATCAGCTGTCGCTCTGTAGCTGCACGCCACAGCCAGTTACTGCGCGCACCAAAAGGCAGCAGACCCCAGGGCTGCACGGTCAGCAGGTTCTGCCTGGCAGCAAGGGCTGCGGAATTTATGACGTGATTATGGCCCTGGTATTGGGCCTCGAATGCGGGCGGGCTAGAAACCCAGCTTGAACTGCATGCCCATACCCAGGGCAGATTCCGGCTGCTTGTTGGCCGAGGTGCGTTCGCGCTGTTCGTCCTTGAGAATCAGCTCTGGCCCCACGCGGATATTCAGGTTGTCTCCCGCGTCCACATCGGCATAGGCGCGCACCACGTGGCGGCTCTGCATGGGAATATTCTCGTCAGCGCCTTCTGGCTCCAGCTGGCTCTTCTTGCGCCACGCCGATTCATCCTGCCCCACGCTCACTGCCAGGCCGTTCTTGGGCTCGGCCTTTCTGTCCGCCGATTTCAGGGCCGAATTGATGCCAGAGGCCGTATTGACGGAATTTTCCTTGGCGGCTTCTTCACCCACTGCGCTCTTTTGCAGGTCACTGGTGCTTTTACCTTCCCGCCAGGCTTCACGGCTGTGGGTACCGTCATCAAAGGCCCAGGCTGGCGCATGGATGCCCGATCCCGCCGAGTTTTTTTTCTTGCCCGTTACCCGCCTTGACTTGGAGGGCGTGTCGTTACGGGTGCCCTGCTTGCGGGCCTTGGTTTTTCCCGTGTCTGCGGCGGGTGCTGCAACCGGGCTGGCCGCCGGCTCTTGGGCGCACGCCAGCATAGGTGCGTATAGCACCTGCAGCGCAACAAAAAGTACAAGGAAAAGCCAGGGCAATCTTTTGTCCATGTTTTCCCTTTACGACAGGCAGGGCACCTCTGTAAAGTCTGCAGTTTTTACACACAAACCGATTTTCAGTTCGGACGTTGGATACCCATCGCCAAAAGCACGGCGGGGAAAGCGCAGTAACGCTTTCCCCGCCGTGTTATCTATAGGGCGGCAATACTGCCGCCACAATTGGCTGTTATTCCGACTTGCTCGCGGGAGCAGCCTTTTTGACGCTGGTCTGTTCCTGCAACAGCTTTTCCGTATTCACAACGGGGAAGCTGGGGCTGGTACCCGCATCCTGCCAGCCGCCGCCAAGGGCCATACACACGCTCACTACGCTGTTGAGCCTGTCACGCAGGGCGGTGGCCAGCTGCAGCTCGGCTGCAAACAGCTGCCGTTCGGCGTCCAGCACCGTCAGGTAGTCGGTGTAGCCGTTGGAGTACTGCAGGCTGGCAATCTGCACGGCACGGCGCAGGCTTTCAACCTGAACCTGCATGCTGCGCACGATGTGGTCAGCTTCACGCTGGGAGGTGAGCGACGTACGAATGTCCTCAAAGGCCGTCTGCACGGTTTTGCGGTACACGGCAATGGCAGACTTTTTCTGGGCTTCGGCGTCCTTGAGGTTATACCAGTTGCGGCCAAAATCCAGCAGGGGCACAGAGCCGGTCACACCGTAGCTCCACGCGCCCGCAGGGCCGGTAAAGAGATTGCCCACCGAGGCGCTCAGCGTACCCAGCATGCCCGTAAGGGAAATGGAGGGGAAGAACTGGGCGCGGGCCACGCCGATATTGGCGTTGTAGGCCATGATGGTGAACTCGGCCGCACGTACGTCGGGCCGGCGTTCCAGCAGGTCTGAAGGCAGACCGGCGGGCAGCACGGGCGGTGCGGGCAACATGTTGATGCCCTGACCACGCTTCATGGCGCGGTCCATGATGTCGCGGGGCGAACGGCCAAGCAGTACTGCCAGACCGGCTTCCGCCTTGTCCACGGCTATGGTGCTGGTATGAACCTGGGCGCGGGCGGTTTCCACCTCGGCACGGGCACGCTGCCAGTCAAGTTCGGTTATGTCGCCCTGCTTGTAGCGGGCAGTGTAAATGCGAAAGGATTCTTCGCGCGATTTAAGGGTGCGGCGGGAAGTATCAAGCTGCATGTCCTGCGCAAGCAGGGCAAAGTAGCCCTGAGCGGTCTGCCCGGCCACAGAAAGGCGCAGGGCTTCGTGCCCGATCACCGTGCTCATGAGCACATCGCTCAGCATGGTGTACTGGTTGCGCACCTTGCCCCAGAAATCCAGCTCCCACGAGGCGCTCAGGGCACCCTGATAAGAGGTGGTTGAACGCGAGAGCTTGCTCTGGTCAAAGGGCACCGTATTGGCGGTCTTTTCCGAAGCGCCCTGCGCTGTGGCCGAACCCGTGCCCGAAACGGCGGGCGCAAGGGCGGCCGTACCCACGCCCACCTGGGCCGCGGCAGATTCGATCTTGGCCATGGACTGGGCCAGATCCTGGTTGTTCTTCAGCGCTTCTTCAACCAGTTCAGACAGAACAGGGTCATTGAACCTGTTCCACCAGTCAGTGTGCAGGGGGGCAGAACCCATGTCCACGGCCCGCCACTGCTTGGGCATTTCCTGTTCCGGCCTTTCATAGCGCGGCGCAAACGAGCATGCGGAGAGCAGTACCGTCAGCGTCAACACCAGAGCCGGTGCTTTAATCATCATGCCTGCTGTCTTGCCGGAAGCGGTCATATGTCGTCCTCCTGGTCTTCCGCAAGGCGATCCTTGCCCGCGTTGGGGTCGGTTTTACCCTGGATTTTCAGTGAGAGTTGCATGATGGCCTTGAAGAAGAACGGCACAAACAGCGTGGCTATGCACGTTGCTGCCAGCATGCCGCCAATAACCGCCGTGCCGATGGCGTGGCGGCTGTTGGCGCCTGCGCCAGAGCTGATGGCCAAAGGCACGCAGCCCAGAATAAAGGCAAGCGAGGTCATCACGATGGGCCGGAAACGCAGTTTCGAAGCATGTATAGCCGCCGCATCAAGGCTGCGCCCGGCGCGCCAGGCCTCAACGGCGAATTCAACAATAAGAATGGCGTTTTTGGCCGCCAGACCAACCAGGGTAACCAGCGCCACCTGGAAGTAGATGTCGTTGGAAAGCCCACGGCCCCAGGTTGCCACCAGCGCACCAAACACGCCGAAAGGCACTGCGGTGAGAACCGAAAGAGGCAACGACCACGATTCGTACTGCGCGGCAAGGATCAGGAAGACCATGACCAGAGCAAGCACAAAGATGATTGTGGTGTCGGCGCTGGCCATCTTTTCCTGAAGGGCCGAACCAACCCAGCCAAGCTGGTAGTCGGACGAAAGCACCGCAGCCGCGGCCTTTTCCATGTCGGCAAGAGCCTGACCGGAAGAATAGCCAAGGTTGGGCGAACCCATGATATGCGCCGCGGGGAACACGTTGTAGCGTTCCACCACCTGCGGGGCAGTGCGGCGTTCAAGGGTCATGACAGACGTCAGCGGCAGCATTTCGCCCGCGCTGTTGGGCACGTATATGTCGTTAAGGCTTTCGGGCAGAATGCGGGTGTCGGCCTCGGCCTGCATACGCACCTGGAAGGTACGGCCCATCATGTTGAAGTCGTTGACGTACGAGCTACCAAAGGTGGCGCTCATGGCCGAATACACGTCGGCAATGCTGATGCCCATGTCCTTGCAGCGTTCGCGGTCAAGGTTGGCGTACAGCTGAGGCGAACCGGTAGAGAACAGGTTGCGCACCATGCCGATGGACGGATACTTGGGCGTACCGTCGGCATTTTTGGAGGTAACCTCTGCCACCAGCTTGTTGGCGGCGTCTTCCATATCCTTGAGGCTGCCGCTGCCGCGCATCTGCACATAGCCTTCAAAGCCGCCCGTGGTACTCATGCCGCTGATGGGCGGCGGCGAGAAGCCCAGAATAAAGGCCTCGGGCTGCATGACGGTAACCGCACCCACGGTGCCAACGATGGCGTCGGCAGATTGCTTGGGATCCTTGCGTTCGCCCCACGGCTTGAGCAGGGCGAAGAAGGTGCCGTAGTTGCTCTTGGCGGCCATGGAGGTGATATCCAGACCAGAAAGAGTACCCATGCTCAATACCGCAGGGTTTTTGAGCATAAAGTCGTTGAGCACCTTGTTTACCGCGGCTGTACGGGGCTGGGCGGCGCCATCGTCAAGAATGGCGAGACCCAGCAGGTAACCTTGGTCTTCGTTGGGCACAAGGCCGCCAGGCACAACCCGGAACAGCCACGCGATGCACAAAAACATGATAGCGCAAAGAGCCAGCGCCCGCCAGGCAGATGCCTTGATAAAGCGCACCGCGTTTACATAGCGGCGGGTAATGCGGCCAAACACATAGTTGAACCACACAAAGGCCTTGGCAGGCTGTCTGTCGTGTTCGTGCGGCTTGAGCAGCAGTGCGCAGAGCGCCGGGGTAAGTGTAAGAGCCACAATACCCGAGAGCACAACCGACACCGAAATGGTGATGGCAAACTGTTTGTACATCTGCCCCGCAAGACCGCCCATGAACGAAACAGGAATAAACACGGCGCACAGCACCAGCACGATGGCAATAACCGGTGCCGTAACTTCGTTCATGGCCTTGGCTGTCGCCTCCTTGGGCGGCAGATGCTCCGAACTCATGATACGTTCGACGTTTTCAAGCACGACGATGGCGTCGTCCACCACGATACCAATGGCAAGCACCAGAGCAAACAGCGTGAGCGTGTTGATGGTGTAGCCAAAGGCAAACAGACCCGCAAACGTGCCGATGATAGACACTGGCACGGCAATGCAGGGAATAAGCGTGGCACGCCAGTTTTGCAGAAACACGTAAACAACGATGAACACCAGGATCATGGCTTCGACCAGGGTACTCACCACTTCCTTGATGGATTCGATAACGAAGTCGTTGTTGTCCACCAGCAGGGTGTAGGCGAGGCCGTCGGGCATACGCTTGGATATTTCATCCAGCTTGGCCTTGACGAGGTCGCCCGTGGCGATGGCGTTGGCGCCCGGCAGCAGGTACACGGCGCCCATGCGGGCTTCCATGCCGTTGTAGCTGGAGAGAACGCTGTAGTCCTTGCCGCCCAATTCCACCCGGGCCACGTCCTTGAGGCGCAGCATGGCGCTGTCGGGTCCGGTGCGGATGATGATTTCGCCAAATTCTTCAGGCGTCACCAGGCGGCCCTGGGTATCGATCTGCCAGGTGAGCTCGGTGGTGTTGGGGGTGGGCATGTCGCCCAACCGGCCAGGAGCGTACTGCGAGTTCTGCTCCTGAATGGCCGAGCTGACCTGCTTGGCGGTGAGGCCGTACTTTGCCAGTTTGTCGGGGTACAGCCACACGCGCATGGAGTAGTCCATGCTGCCGAACAGCGAACAGTCGCCCACGCCGCTGACGCGCTTGAGCTCGTCAACCACGTTGACCTGCGCCCAGTTGTGGATAAACACGCCGTCATAACGCGCGTCGGGAGAATAGAAGCAGAAAACCTGCAACATGGCGGGCGAACGCTTGACGACGGTTACGCCCTGACGGCGCACGTCTTCAGGCAGTGTGGCCTGAGCCAGGTTAACCTTGTTGTTCACGTTGACCAGCGCCATGTTGGCGTCGCTGCCCAACTTGAAGTAAACGTTGATGCTGCCCGAACCGGAACCCGATGCGGCTGTGGAAGTCATGTAGAGCATGTTTTCCACACCGTTGATGTTCACTTCAAGGGGAGCCAGAACCGTAGAGGAGATGGTTTCCGCCGAAGCACCGGGATACGACACGCTCACGTTGACCGTGGGCGGCACGAGATCGGGGTATTGGGCGATGGGCAAGGCATTCATGGCCAGTGCGCCCACCAGGGTTATGACAATGGATATGACGGCCGAAAGTACCGGCCGGCGCAAAAAGAAATTCGGCTTTGTAGAAACAGCCATATGCTACCTACTTCTTGGGCGCGGCGTCCTGGGGCTGCTGCCCACCGGCCTGCTGCACGCGCACTTGGGTCCCGGGGCGGGCCTTGATGATGCCTTCGCTGATGATGCGTTCGCCACCCTTGAGGCCCGAACCCACCAGATATTTGTCACCCACAGCCACTGTAACCGTAATGGGGATAGGATAGACCTTGTCGTCCTTGTCCAGTCCCATGACAACGGCGCCCTTCTGGGTCATGACCACGCACTTCTGCGGGATGAGAATGGCGTTCTTGAGAACGTCGCCTTCAACAAACAGGCGCACATACTGGCCGGGCATTATGTGGCCGTCGGCATTGGGGAACACCGCGCGGGCCTTGATAACGCCGGTCGTGGGCTGCACCTGGCTGTCGATAAAGGTAACCTCGCCCTCTGTGTCGTACATGGTTCCATCAAGCAGACGCAGCTTGGCCTTGTAGCGGTTGCCCTGCGGGAACTGGAGCACGCCGCTGTTAACAAGCTGCTGACGCATCATGCGCTCGGGCGCGGCGATGGAAAAGTCAATGTACATGGGGTCGGTCTGGTTCACGTAGGTGAGCAGCGAATTGTTGCTCACCAGGTTGCCAGGGGTGTAGTTTTCCTTGCTGCTGTAGCCGGAAACAGGGGCAACCACCTGGCAGTAATCCAGATTGATCTTGGCCTGACGCAGGGCGGCCTTGGCGCTGTCGTATGCGGCAAGGGCCGAATCGCGGTCTTTCTGCGAAACGGCGTTCTTTTCGTACAACGGGCGAATACGCTTCCATTCGCGGTCTGCATTCACGTACTGGGCCTGCGCCTGCTGCATCTGCGCTTCGTACTGGTCGCGCTCAAGCTGGAACAGCTGTTGCCCGGCCTTTACAAAGTCGCCTTCGTTATAAAGGCGTTTTTCAATGATGCCCTGCACGCGTGCGCGAACTTCAACCGAGCGTGAACCCGTAGCCTGGGCCTGAAACTGGCTGGGCCACGGGGCGTCGGCCACGGTCACCTCAACGGCAGAAACGGGCAGGCGCATGTCGGGGGCACCTTTTTTATCGCTTTCGCAGGCGACAAGGGCAAGGCAAAGCCCCAATACAACTGAAATTTTTGCAAATGGTCTGATACTCATGAATAACTCCATATGGGCGTGGCGCACGGCGCTCAAAACACGCACGGCGAAACGGCGGCGGTTTAAATTACCACCGAGACGGGTCATCAATAAACCTGGTTTCTGGGGGGATCAGCATGTAAGATAGGGCGCGCACAGGCGCCCCATGACGCACGTGGGGGCGTCATTCGGCCCCAGCCTGACAACACATCGAAAAAAGCGGTAAACCACCCCTTTAAAAAGCACAGTTCACGCCAAAAAGCAATGCGCGGGGTGTTTCATACGGCCGAAGCTTATAAAGAATAAAATCAATAATTTCAGCAAGTTATTCTATCGTGGTATTTTTATGTAACTACCTGAAATTGCTTGATAAATTTTTTAGGCAAATTCCCCATCAGAATCAGGGGTTTCGCTGTTTTCAAAATACTCTTTTATGCGTCTTGCATTGTCGCTGGCGCTGCCCAAAAAGATGGTCCACCACACAGCATCCTTGAAAAGTTCCATACGTTTGAACTTGTGGCGCTCGTCGTTCATGCGCAGCACGGTTATTTCCAGCTGCCTGTCGTCACCCGTATCGCTCACAAAGGTAATGCGCAGCCCCGCGCGCTGCATGAGGCGCAGATCGGCAGGCGAGTAGCGGGAAAGTATCCTGCCCGCCACATCCGTGGCTTTCAGAAAACTGGTGCCCTGGGCGGAAGAAATGCCCACCTCTCGCGGTTCGCCGTTTACGAGCAGTTCTACGCGGCGAATGTTGGCCAGATTGATACGGCTGCGGTTGATGATCTTGGCATCGCGCAGCACCCGGTAGTAGCAGGCCCCTATTTCTTCAGAAACACCCACAATGACCGTAGCGTTCACGTCCGGGTAAAACACGCCAATGCTGGCGGTCATGCCCGATGATCTGGCGATGTCGCCCTTTTCTTCTGCAATGATGCGCAAATGGCGTGCCGCGCGCATCCTGGCATTCAGATAAATGCCAACCAGCACAAGAAACAGCAGGGCCACAATCGAAAGGGTCATGCAATGCGCCTTGAATGGTTAGGGTGGTATGCGAGGGCCCGCATGCATGGGCAATACGGGTTGTCAGACCTGAAGACCAGTTGCCCGGACGGCCCGACGTACCAGCCGCGCCATACCGGGGAGGGTGTGGCTGGGGCCGGGACTAATCGTCGAAGCGCAGGCGCACCAGGGTTCCGGCGCGGGCGGCCAGCAACTCGGCAACGATGGAAACTGCTATCTGCTGCGGTGTTTCCGCCTCAATGGAAAGCCCGATTGGGCAGCACACGGCCGCCAATTCCGCATCCGGCACACCCTGCTTGCGCAGGGTCGCATACACCTGCTCGCGCTTGGTTTTACTGCCGATCATGCCCACATACTGAGCATGGCTTGTCAGCGCCTGGGCCAGAACCTCGCGGTCGAAGCTGTGCCCGCGCGTGATGATGGCCACGTAGTGCCTGCGCCCTATGCCGCAGTTCTGCACAAGATTTTCGTATTCCGGCAGCACCAGGCATTGCCTCGCCATGGGAAAACGCACGGCATTGGAAAATTCCTCCCGGTCGTCCACCACGTCCACCACAAAGTCGCATGCATGGGCCAGACGCGCAACCTCAAGCGAAACATGCCCGCCGCCGCACAAAAGCAGCACTGGCGGTGCGGCCAGAGGCTCCACATAAAAAAGATGCCCTTCATGCTCCACCAGCCCCGGCCTGTTCTTGCGGGCATCAAGCAGGGGCTGCAAGCCATCGAGCCCCAGACCTACTCCCGCAGGCAGGGACTCTTCGGTCACGGCGTCGGGCAGGCTGTCGATATAGAGGTGGCGCAAGGGGGTTTCCACCTCGCCGTGCAGCGAAACACCGTCGTCGCGCAGCTCCACAATCCACACGCCTTTGCCGCCCTGACGCAGCACCTGGGCCGAGAAGGCAAAAATATCGGCCTGACGCGGAGAAAGCACCTCGCAGAGCACTTCCATGCTGCCGCCACAGATCATGTCGCTGTTGGGCGAAAAACCAGTCATGTCAACAGAAACACGGGTAGAGACAGCACTGGCCAGGCTGCCGCGCGCGGCTTCCATGGCACGCGCTTCAAGCAGGCCGCCGCCCACGGTTCCCTCAAATCCGTTACGGGTCTGCAGGGCGCGGGTTCCGGCGTCACGCGGGGCCGAGCCTGTGCGGCTGACCACCGTGACCAGCACGGCGGGCTCGCCAGCCTGCAGCAGGTCTGCCACACGGGATTCAAGGGTATCTGCCCACGGCGTGGTCACCAGGGCTTCTGGCGTGCCAGCCGCGACAGCACCGGGGGGGGTTAAGGCGCTGTTGTCGCCATCGTCTTTTTTAGCCATCCCCATCCTCCTTCACATAGCCGCAGCCCTTGACCGGGCAAATCACCTTGGTGCCCTCGCGGCTTTTCTTTTCCACCAGATAGGGCGAATTGCAGCGCGGGCAGGGGCCTGGAACGGGCTTGTCCCACAGGGCAAAGTCGCACTGGGGGTACTGGTCGCAGGAGTAGAATATCTTGCCGCGCTTGGTGCTTTTTTCCACCAGCGAACCCTTGCCGCAACGCGGGCACGGCACGCCTGTGGAAAGGGGCGCAGCGTGTTTGCAGTCCGGGTAGCCGGTGCAGGCAATAAAGCTGCTGCCAGTGCGGGATTTTTTGATCACAAGATCCTTGCCGCACAGCGGGCATTCGCCCACTTTTTCGTACTGGGGCTTTTCCTGCGCGACGGCTTCAACGGTGCCGTCTTCGAGGCGCTCAAAATTGCTGGTGTAGCGGCATTCGGGGTAGCCGGAACAGGCCAGAAAGGCCCCGGCCTTGCCAAACTTGATAAGCAGATCCTTGCCGCATTCCGGACAGGGAAGGTTGGCGGGCATGCCGCCCTTGAGGCTCTTCATGTTTTTGGAAGCAGCCGCAAGCGTGGGATTGAAGTCTTCCGAAAAACGGCGCAGCAGCTCAACCCACTGCTCCTGACCATCGGCGACCTTGTCTAGGTTTTCTTCCATCTGGGCGGTAAAGCCCACGTCCATCAGCTTGCCAAAGTGCTCCACAAGCTGGGTACACACTACGCGCCCAAGATCGGTGGGCACAAAGTGGCGCTCCTTGAGGCTCACGTATTCCCTGTCCTGCAAGGTCGAAATGATGGCCGCGTAGGTTGAAGGACGCCCGATACCCAGTTCTTCCAGCTCACGCACAAGGCTTGCTTCGCTGAAGCGCGCCGGGGGCTGGGTGAACTTCTGTTCCTTGTCGAGCTTTTCAAGCTTGAGGGTCTGGCCAGCGGTCAGCGGAGGCAGTTCGGCGTCGGTTTCGTCCTTGCCGCGCGGCATGGCCGCCAGAAAACCGGCAAAAAGCAGGCGCTCGCCCTTGGCCTTCCACTGTGTGTGTGCGCACGAAATGGTGGCCGTGGTATCGTGAAAACGCGCGCCAGCCATCTGTGAGGCCACAAAACGCGCCCAGATGAGCCTGTACAAGTTGTACTGCTCTGGCGGCAGGTGGGTCTTCACCTCGTCGGGGGTTATATTGACGTCAACGGGGCGAATGGCTTCATGCGCGTCCTGCGCACCGCCCTTGGCCTTGTAGACCCTGGCCCGCTTGGGCAGATAATCCTTGCCAAAGTTGCCTTCAATAAAGGCCTTGGCCGCGTCGCGCGCCTCGTCGGCAATACGCGTGGAGTCGGTACGCATGTAGGTGATGAGAGCGGTGAGGCCCCTGTCGCCTATTTCCACGCCTTCGTAAAGGCGCTGGGCAATATTCATGGTGCGCTTGGCCGTGTACGAAAGACGCTGGTTGGCAGCCTGCTGCAGGGTAGAGGTGATAAAGGGCGGCTGCGGCGCGCGTTCACGCTCCTTTTCTTCCACGCTTTCCACCACAAAGGGCTTGCCAGCCATGGCGTCCTCAATGTCCTGCGCCTGGGCGGCATTGCTGACAACAGCCTTTTTGCCGCCGACCTTGGCAAGCTCGGCCTTGAAGGGCGGCGGCACGTCGGCGGCCAGCAGGGCCTTGAACAGCCAGTATTCTTCGGGCTTGAAGACCTCGCGGGCCTCCTCGCGCTCAACAATGAGGCGCAGGGCAACAGACTGCACGCGCCCGGCAGAAATGCCACGCTTGATGGACTTCCACAGCAGGGGCGAAATCTTGTAGCCCACCAGCCTGTCCAGCACGCGCCGCGCCTGCTGCGCGTCAAAAAGGTGCCCGTTGAGTTCACGCGGATTGGCCAGCGCTTCCTTGACGGCCTTGGCCGTAATTTCGTTGAACTGAATCCGCTTAATGTCCTTGGCCTTGTCGCGGATCAGTTCCGCCACATGCCAGGCAATGGCCTCTCCCTCGCGGTCGGGGTCGGGGGCAAGGTAGACGGTGTCGGCCTTGGATGCCGCAGCGCGCAGTTCACTGACAACGTTCTTCTTGTTGTCGATAACCTCATAGTGCGGCGCAAAATCGTTGGCCTCGTCCACGCCAAGCGAGCTGGACGGCAGGTCGCGCACATGGCCCACACTGGCCTGCACCATGTACTGCGGCCCCAAAAACTTCTTGATGGTTTTCACCTTGGCGGGTGATTCCACAATAATAAGCTGTTTGCCCATGCTGCCCCTCGGATTATCTCGTGCTTGCCGGCATAAAAGGCCCGGCCCAGTGTACCGCACGCGCGGTATGCGCTGCAGCTGCGGCCCCAAGCCACAACCCACAGTCTCTTTTGCGCGGCTAAAACGCAGCCTTGCGGCGGTGTGCAAACCAGCATGCGCACCACACGCAATAAGCCAGAGCGCCCGCCGTTTATCTGGCCGGAACCCACTGCAACGCCATCACACCCCCCTGGGGGCAACGCGCGACACAACCAATAGCGTCAAGTACGAAGCATTTGTCAAGTCCCGGCCCATGAGCTTTCCATTCTTCCATGCCGCCAGAACAGGACACAAGTAGGCAAAACTGGACAGCTTGGCCGATCTGCGCTATTAATGATAGTGTTGTTTAATTTTGCAAGGAAACGTATGCGCGTCTGTCATATGCCACTCAAGCTCGCTGCCATACTGTGCATGCTTGCCCTGTGCGCCCTTGGCGCGGGTTGTGCCGCGCAGCAGGATCAGCCCGTGGGCCCCGGTGCTACCGATGGCGCGCCCGGTGCCGAGACGCCTGCCAGAGGCGATGGCGGGGGCAACAGCGACATGGCAGACACACCCCTGCAAAGCGTACAGGTACGCAAGGGGCAGACCGTGCATGTCGCCGTTACCGGCGGCGACTCTGCCTTTAACGCTGACATGGAATCCATGCTCACAGGCTACCTGCAAAGCGAAAAAGACCTTACCCCCGCCGATTCTCCCAAGAAGGCCGACCTGCTCATACGCGTGAAGATTGAAGACATCTACCCGCTTGGCTCGCGCAACGCGCCCGTCAACGCAGGGCACGCACTGGGCAGCACAGCCACCGGAGCAATGTTGGGCGCCCTGCTCGGCGGCGCAACCGGCGGCAGAGGCGGCCTGGCCTGGGGAGCCAGCGCTGGCGCGGCACTTGGCCTTGGCGTTGCGTTGCTCGACAGCTCTGGCAAAAGCAAGGTGTGGGGCATGAAGGCTCTGGTGGGCATAGGCCGCAACGGACGCGAACCGGCGGAATCCGACATGCACCGCACCACTGTGCGCGCAGAGGGGGCCAACATGGGCAAGGAAGAAATAGCCCCCGCCCTCGAAGACACCATGAGCCGCAAGATTCTGGACTCACTGCGCTTCTGATTCTGCGCCAACACTACCCACAAACCGGCCCGCGCCCTGCGCTGCCGGCAAGTATCCATAATTTCCCCCGATAAAACCTTCCGCGCCAGTCTGGCTGCGGCCCATGTGAGGAGCCTTATGTCCTTTATCCGTTATATTCTGTTGCTCTGCGTGACTTTCGCGACCCTGTGTGGTTGCGTGCGCCAGCCAGCCGATGCCGCGCGCATGGAAGTGCTGCGACAGGGACAGCTGGAGCAACCGGAAAGCGACGCAAACATCCACCCGGCTGTTTATGTAAACGTGCGCGACAATACAAACAGAATTATTGGCCTGCGCGCCCAGACCGAAGCGTGGCTGCAACGTCAGGGCTACATTATTGTGCCCAACCCCAGCGAGGCGGGCTATATCCTTCAGGTGGTAGTGCTGGCCGCCGGGATTGCCGCGCCCGAGAGCGTGCGCCAGATGGTGGCCGCAGGCTATGACGCGCCTTCGCAGCTCAGCGGCAGGGGCAGCACATCCCTTGTGGCCGACGTGCTGCTGGTGCAGCGCCATGTGCCCAGTGCCAAACAGCCCAGCAACTCAAAACTCAAAAGCATCTCAAAGCGCAATGCCGTTGCCAACAGCCAGATGCGCATAGGACTGCTGGCCCAACAGGAATTCAAGGGATCTGGTGTGCCGCCGGTGTTCGCCGAAACCATGGGCAAAGAGCTGGCTGCGCACATCCACGGCGCTGCCGGGCAGGATGCGCCAACCCCGCCAGCCCCCCCCCAGCAACAACAGTTTTGACGAAGGGCCCCCGCTGTGGGCCTGTCACAGGCTTGGGCCGTCCATGGTTGGGCGGCCCTTTTTTATGGCCGCAGGTGTCAGCATTCCGGCGGCCCCGTAAAGGCAGCGGCATAAACTGGCGTATTACCGCGCATATCAAAAATTGGCACTGTACTTGCTTTTTCCTCTGCGCGGCGGCAGCAGCCCCCGCAGGAGGAACACATGGCACTTTCCAATTTTCTGATCCGCCCACCATCAGACGCGCAACCGGCCCAGGGGGCCATGCCGCGCCGTCAGGCGAGCACGCAGACCGGAAATTCTGCGTCATTCGCCAGTATCATGAACGGTCAGACCACCAATGCGGAAACCGCCAGCGCCCCGGAAGTTCAGCGAACGGGCATGCCCATCGGCGGCATTGGGGGGCAGCAAGGCATGGTTCTGGCCGGGCGCTCACCCAGCGATCTCATGCGCACCCAGGTTTTCACCAAAGCAGAAACCGACATGCGCCAGACCAAGGCCATCGACAGCCTCATGCAGACTGTTTCTGGCGGCAATTCAACCCTTGACCTTGCCCGCAGCATGGGCACGGCCAGACATCTGCGTTCAATGACCAGCGCCATGGACAGCCGCATCAAGGGCCTGAGCATGGGTGATTTTGTACACTCCCGCCCGCCGGTTCAAAGCCGCACCAAGCCCTCGCACAAGGTTGAAGACGTTGAGCTGGGCCAGCTTTCCGCCAAGTTTGAATCGGGCAGCGACGGCATCGCAGCCGTTGGCTACGACCGCGTGGGCGGCACGTCATACGGCAAATACCAGGTCTCGTCGCGCGCGGGCAGCCTGAAGGATTTTCTGGATTTTCTGGATACCGAAGCGCCCGACCTTTCGAACCGGCTGCGCGCCTCTGGCCCCGGCAACACAGGCAGTCGCAAGGGGGCCATGCCTGACACATGGCGCGCCATCGCCAACGAGCAGCCAGATCGCTTTGAGGACCTGCAGGAAGCCTTTGTACGCCAGAGCCACTACAAACCGGCTCTGGATTCCATTGCCCAGCGCACCGGCCTTAACCCGGATAAAATATCCACGGCCATGCGCGAGGTTATCTGGAGCACATCCGTGCAGCACGGCCCAGCCGGTGCGGCCCGCATCTTTGAGCGCGCCCACGGCATGAGCGGCAGCCCGTCAGATCCTTCTTACGAGCGCAACCTCATCAACAATGTGTACAACATTCGCGTGGGCCAGTTTGGCTCGTCGGACAGCAACATTCAGGCAGCTGTGGCCAACCGCTTCAAGCAGGAAAAAGCCCTTGCCCTGAACATGCTGAACGGCGGCAAAAACTCCTCGCTGGCGTAGGACTGCTGACCCATGGACACCACGAGCCCTGCGGGGGAAGAGGCACAACCGGGCAGCGCCCAGAGCAGCCCACAGAACAGTGCAGGCTGCACCGTTGTCATCAACCTGACGCGGTTTGGCGACCTGTTGCAATGCCAGCCCCTTATCGAAGACCTGCACCGGCAGGGCAACCGGGTGCATCTGGTATGCCTGGACAACTTTTCCAGCGCCCTGCCCCTGATGCGCCATGTGGAACGCGCCTGGCCCCTGCCCGGCGCACGTCTCATGGCCGACATTGACAAGGACTGGCGCAGCGCCGCTGCCAGACTGATCGAATACGCCCGCGCCATTCGCGCCGGTGCGTCCCCAAACTGCGTGGTGAATCTCACCACCACCCTGCCCGCCCGTCTGCTGGCGGGGCTTGTGGCGGGGGGTACCGCCGAAATGCGCGGCTTTGCCCTTGATGCCCACGGGTTTGGTCAAAACAAAGGCATCTGGGCCACATTTCTGAACAGCGCCACGGTCAACCGCCAGAGCGCGCCATTCAACCTTGTGGATATGTTCCGCATGGTTGGTGGCTCTGAACACGGCGAAACAGACCTGCAGCCGCGCCTGCGCCTTGCCCGGCCTTCGCAACAGGCCCTTGAGGGGGCGGATGCCCTGCTGGCTGCAGCCCCGCCGGAAACCGCAGGTTTTGTGACCATGCAGCTGGGAGCCAGTGAGCAGCGGCGTCAGTGGCCCGCGCAGTATTTTGCCGCCGTGGGTGACAGCCTGTGGCGCGAGCGCAGGCTCTGCCCGATTCTGCTGGGTTCGCCAGCCGAAAGACCGCTGGCCGAAGCCTATGCCCAGCAGGCCGCAGGTCCCTTTGTGGACGCCGTGGGCAAAACAGACCTCACCCAGCTTGCGGCACTGCTCAGCCGCTCGCGCATGCTGCTCACCAACGACACGGGCACCATGCATCTTGCCGCTGGCCTTGGGGTTACGTGTCTGGCCATTTTTCTGGCGACGGCCCAACCCTGCGACACCGGCCCCTACCTGCCGGGCTGCTGCTGCCTGGAGCCTGCCCTGTCCTGCCACCCCTGCCCCTTCAGCCAGCCCTGCCCCAACAATCTGGCCTGTGTGACCCATATCCGGCCGCAGAGCGTGGCCTCGCTTGCGCTCGCATGGCTCGACACAGGCCGATGGGAAGCCGCGCCGCTGGAAACAGTTGGGCGCGAGGCCCGCGTATGGCAGACAGAACTGGACGACCAGAGCTTTATCACCGTGCGCTGCCTCTCATCACACGCGGCCGATGACCGCAGCCAGTGGCTAGCGCAGCAGAGAATCTTCTGGCGTCAGATACTTGACGACCTTGAAAACCCGGCCCTCACAGCCGCTACGGCATGCGCGGGGCAGTTCGGTCAGGTGCATCCGCCCCAAAACGGAACCCGCCCCACCGGTGTACCCGACGGCAATTTTTCGCCCCAGTTTGCGCAGCGTCTGTTCGAAACCCTGAATCAGGCCGTACAACTTTTCGATATTCTTGCACAACAGGGGCAGATCCTGGGCAGAGCCCCCATGGCGGGACAACTCTTTTTGCGCAATTGCGAGCGACTTCAGGCGGTGCTTGATGCCTGCCCCGAGCTGCGCTCGCTGGGCGCGTTCTGGCGCGAGCTGCGCCAGGAGCGAGCGGAACACCTGGACGACCTGCTGGCACTTACTACCCATCTTGGTGCGCAAGTACTTGATTGGCGTAATAAATACGTAAATGGCACGTCATTTGCTTAATTATCGGCATACCACATTACGGTAAAATCTTCCCTGAGGGGGAGAGGAGGGGAACTGGAATGATTATCATCGACGGCGCACAAAGCGAAAAAAGCATTACTGCCTTTGCCAACCTTGAGGAACTGCTCAAGGACGTTATTCAGGACGACAAGATGGTCAATCGCGTAGTGACGGACGTTCTGGTCAACAACGAGGCCTTTTCCGAAATCTACCCGCATCAGGCCGAAGACATTGCCTGCACTGATATTTCTTCCATCGAGGTGCGTTCCGTGCCTATGGCCGAAATGGCCGTGGAAATGTCGGCTGAAATGGGCAAGGTGGCGCAGATGATGAGCCACGGCGCGCGCGAAGTGGCCCGGCTGTTCCGTGCCGCCTCCGACACCGACGCACTCGAACTTTTCCAGGATCTGCTGGACGTGACCCGTGATTTCATGGGTATGCTTGGCGAACTGCGTACGCGCTATACCAACGGCGCAGTGCCCGACTTTGCCCAGAAGACAGAAAAATTCTCCAGCATGCTCTCTGAGATGGGCGACGTGCTGGAAAACGAAGACTGGATTCTGCTGGCCGACCTGCTTGAATACGAATTCATTCCCCTGTGCAACGACTGGCGCGAAACCAGCGAAACGCTGCACAAACAGGTTGTTGAACATATGGCCCAGTAGGGCATCAGGAGCAGATATGAGTCAGGGCGTATGCCTTTTGGATGAAGCGCTCAATCTTGCCCGCCTGGAAATGGCGGCCCTTGAGGACGGCGCGTATGACAGGGCTGTTGAACTCGCTGAAAGGCGGGGTGAAATTACCAGCATGGCCTGGCATATGCTGGACGACAGCCAGGCCGATGAGTACCGTGCGCACCTGATTGAGCTGGCCCGCATGCAGGATCACCTTACGGAACTTGCCACAAAGGCGCACAGTGACATCAGGTCGCAGTTGCAACGTTCCCGCCTTGAAAGCCAGCGCATGCGCGGCTACCACAGGGCCGTGGGACAGGCGCTGCAGTAACCAGCCAGCGATCCTGCAAAATGAGATAGTTAAGGGCATCATACGCCACAGGCGTGTGATGCCCTTTTTATTGCACAAGACTAAGTACGAGGGTTTTATCAGCCCACCATACCCTCTCGCATGGCATTGCGTACCGATTCCACCCTGGCGCGAATGTCGGGCGCTCCCACAAGCTCGCTTACCAGTGAGCAGCAACGCGCGCCGTGGCGCGCCACCTCAGCGATATTGTGCTGCTTGATGCCGCCAATGGCCACAAAGGGCAGGTCGGCATGGTGGCTCACCCAGTCCAGGTAGTCATACCCCACGGGGGCTACCACGTCTTCCTTGGTCTTGGTGGCAAAAATGGGCCCCACGCCAATGTAGTCCGCCCCAAGGCTACGGGCCTCGCGGGCCTGTTCGGGCATGTGGGTGGACAGGCCAATGATCATGCCCGGCCCCACAAGACTGCGCACCTCGGGCACGGGCAGATCCTCCTGCCCCACGTGCACACCGTCGGCCTTTACCAGCATGGCAATATCAATGTGGTCGTTGACGATAAAGCAGGCTCCGGCCTCGGCGGTAAGCCGCCGCAACATGCGGCATTCTTCAAGCATGGCTCCGGCCTTCAGCTTTTTTTCGCGGTATTGCAGAATGCGCACACCAGCGCCCAGCAGGGCTGTGACGACCTCTTCCAGAGGTCTGCCCAGCGAAAGGCCAGCATCGGTGATGGCGTAGATATCGGTTTCTCCGGGGAGAATCTTGGCCATAACAGGCTCCTTGGCTCTTATTTTTTAAACGCCGCAAAAATACGGCGAAAACAGCTCTGAACAAAACGGGCCGGATGAAATGACGTGTGCGAAAGCTCGACAGGCAACTGAAAACCGGCGGCGCAAAAATCTGCCGGGGTGTTGAGCGGAAATATCACCTGCGAGCCAGCCGCACCGCTGCCCCAAGCCTTGCGGCGGCTCAGGGCCGCTCCCAGCGGCACATCCTGCGGGTTCAGGCCCAGCACGGCGTACACGGCTTCGTCAAGCGCAACGGCAGAGGCGCTGGCCCCAAGCAGGCCCAATGCAAAGGGTTTGCCGTTGCTCGGCCCGGTTATGTGCATGGCCGTAATGCCGTCGGCCACCGCTGCCACAGGGGGCAAGGTGGCCCACAGGGCGGCAAGGCAATCGGCAAAAAACCGGGGGTCACGCCCTTCGCGCGCATGGGCCACGGCCTTGTGCAGACCGCGCACGCAGCCAAAACAGTTTTTGACAGAGAGCGTTGTGAGCATCTGGGCGTGGGCCTTTACCCGTGGCACGGAAACGATCAGATCGCTTTCCATGGCCAGCCGCGCCACATGAAAGCGCGAACCGCCCGCTTGAAAACCCGCCTTTTGCGCCGCATCGCCCTCAAGAGGCAGGGGCAGGGGCACAGCAGGGCCGATTTCTTCCACCTCGAGCCCAAGGGGGCGCAGGGCTTCATCAAGCCCCACGGCTCGGGCCACCGTAACAGCCCGGCCAAAACCCGGCGAATCGGCCACGCGCACCTGTGCGCCGTGGTCCATAATCCACGCGCACACAGCCGCCACCACCTCGGGCGAGGTGCAGGCAAGGTGCTTTGCCATGAGCAGGTTGGGCTTGACCAGCACGCGTGTGCCTGCGCGCAGGGGGTAATATTCCGCCAGCCGGGCTGCGTCCATCACCTGCCCCACTGCCGTGCGCAGGGCGGGCGCGGTGTAGGTGTCGTGGCGCAAAAGGGCCACGGGCAACGAGTTGCCGGGGTTGCACTGGGTGTTTTGCAAGTCGCAATCTGGAGGATTCATGCCTGTTTTCATGCCAGAATTATGCCGTCCGCCCGCCGCATTGTAAAGGGCGCGCTCTTTTCAAACGGACCGTCTTGACGTATGGAAGGGCTGCTACCGTTCCAAGACAACAGACTGTAATCTGAGGATTCCATGCACGCACCCAAACAGCTGCTTATTGCCTTTTTCCTGGCCCTGTGCTGTGCCCTGGCCTCTCCCGTCGCCCATGCGGCGGAAACGACCCCCGCCACCAAGCAGGACGCTCCCAAAACGGATGCCGCCAAACCCGATGCATCCAAGCCAGACGCAGCCAAGCCCGATACAGGCAAGGCCGATGCCGCAAAAGCCGATGCTCCCAAGCAGGACGCAGCCAAGCCAGACGCTCCAAAGCAGGATTCTGGCAAAGCCGACTCGGCCAAGGTTGATTCCGGCAAGGGAGATTCTGGCAAATCTGCCGATTCCGGCAAAAAGGATTCGTCCAAGTCAGACAAGCAGGACAAGCCCGCCGCCAAGGCTGACGCAAAATCCGATGCCAAGGCTGACGGCAAGGCCGATGCCAAGGCCGATGCCAAAGCAGACGACAAGCCAGCGGACTCCAAGGAGGGCGAAGCACCCATCCCCACCCTGCCCCTGCGCGACCCGTGGGAAATGGTCTGGAGCGGCCAGAAGGCCATGCTCGACGAAATCACCCAGAAGGCCGCCGCCATGGGCGATTCGTTTGCCCAGCGCTCGAACAACCTGAGCGAAAAGGTGCAGCCCTTCATGGAAGAAGCGCGGCGTCTTCTGGTGCTGCTCAATACCTATAAAAACTGGCCCAACCCTGTTGAGGCCGTGGGCCGACGCATCACCTCCACCGTGCTTGACCTGCGCAAGGTCATCGACCCCGTCATGGGCGCGCGCACAGAAGTACAGGCCCTGCTTGAACGCGTTGGCTATCTGGCCGACAGCATGCCCGAAGACCTGCACGACGGCAGCCTGAGCCCTGAAATGCAGGAATACGCCAAAACCATCGTACTCACCCGTCTGCGGCTCACCGCCGTGATGGCGCAGTACGATTCTGCCCTTGCTCCTGCCCTGGCCCTCATCAAGCGGCTGGAAAAAATGCAGGAAGAAATCAACGCGCAGATTCCTGTTCTGTGGAAAAACTATTACCTGCAAAGCCCCGTGCCGTGGCTCAGCCCGGATGCCTGGGCCGACTTTGGCCGGCAGATGCACTACTCGGCCCAGGGCATGATTCTGCGCTTGCCGGTTGAAATACCTGTCACCGTACAGCGCTGGGGCACGGCGGTGCTGCGTTTTGTGGTATGCCTGCTGTTCACAGGCGTGCTCACCACCCTGCTGTACCGCCGCTGGGCCGCGCACGAAACCAACACCACAGTGCGGCACATTTTTCGTGTCAGTCTGCCCTGGCTGTGCGTGGGGCTGGCCCTGCTGGGCAGTTCCGTATCTTCGACGGGCGAGTTCTTCCGCCTGTTTCTGGCTGTTGGCAACCTGTGCCTCATTGTGGCCCAGATCCATCTGGCCTGGGACCTGCGCCTGCTGAAATACCCAGAGGTACAGCAGCAGAAACCGCCTTTCTGGACACTCATCCAGCCAACCCTGTGTTCGTATGTGCTGCTCTACCTGCCGCTTACCCAGCCGCTGGTGCTGGTTATCTGGCTTGGTATTGTCATTGTTTCCCTCGTGCGCCAGCACCGCAGACCCAAGCTTGATCTTGGCCCCATGCATGCGGAAACCAGCGTGCTTGAATGCGAACCTCTCGTGCTGTGGATCTGTCTTGTGCTGACCCTGGCCGGGTTGCACATTTACAGCATGGTGCTGTACCTGCTCTTTGTCTCCTGCTCGCTGGCCCTGCAACTCTGCCTTGGCGGCATGGCTCTGGTCAGTACGCTTAATGACAGAATTCCTCAGGAAGGAGTGCGCGCCGCACTGGCTCACCTTGCCGTGGCCCTTTCTGCCCCTGTGGTGCTGGTGGCGGCCTTTGTGGGCGTTTCGCAGTGGGTGGGCACGCTGCCCGGCGGCATGTACCTGCTGCAACACTACGTGATGCGCGGCGTAAACGTGGGCGCCACACAGTTCAATGTGGTGCACCTGCTGCTCATCATCACCATGTTCTTTCTTACCCGCACAGCCGTGGGCATGGGCTCGCGTTTTCTGGCCCGCCTGCCCAAGCAGGGCGTTGCCATTGACGCCACGCTCATTCCGCCCATGCAGACGGCCTTTACCTACGCGCTTTGGTGCTGCTTTGGCCTGTTTGCCCTGCGTGCCGTGGGCATGGAACTCAGCAACCTTGCCATGGTAGCCGGTGGTCTTTCCGTCGGTATCGGTTTTGGCATGCAGACCATCGTCAACAACTTCCTCTCGGGTCTGATACTTATCTTCAGCCGTACCCTTCAGGCGGGTGACGTGGTGGAAGTGGGCGGCACCCAGGGCCGTGTGCGCAAGATCAGCGTGCGCGCCACCATGGTGGAAACCTTTGACAATGCCCTGATCATTGTCCCCAACTCTGAATTTGTGGCCAGCCGCCTCATCAACTGGACGCGCAACAGCCGCACCGTGCGCAGGGAGATCAAGGTGGGCGTGGCCTACGGCACTGACGCAGATCAGGTCATGAAGATTCTGCTGGCCACGGCCAACGCCAACAGCAACGTGCTCAAATATCCCCCGCCAACCGTGGCCTTTGTGGAATTTGGCGCCAGCACGCTCGATTTCAGCCTGAGATTCTGGGTGCGCGATTATGACGTGGCGGTTTCCACAGCCTCTGATATCCGGGTTGAAATAGAAAGGGAGTTCCGCGAGCAGCGTATCGAGATTGCCTTCCCGCAGCTTGATATAAACATCAAGGAACTGCCCCCGCGCGTAAAGGCTCCCCGGCCCTCGGCAGAGCCCCGCGTCAGCAAGCGCCGCGCACCGCGCCGCCCCCGCAGGGTTTTGCCCGCTGGAGCCAAGGGCGTGAAGCCGGGAAATAAAACAACTGCCACCCCCGACGACGGGGATGACGACGAAAACAACAGTTAAGCGCCCTACGCGCCGGTAATCGCCGCAGCAATGCCCGGTTATGGCGCGGGGATTGCCGGGCGGGCATTACCACGGAGACTTCTCCGCAACACAGCTCTAACCGGCGCAGACGCGCCTGAACCACAGGAGACCACCATGATCAATCGCGCAGACGCTCTGGAATGCTTTGAAAAGGAACTTTTCGGTGGGCCGGGCGCAGTCCATTTTACCAAGATAGTTAACGAAAAGGGCCTTGCCGACAAAGGTCGCCTGTTCAACATCGGCACCCTCAAGCCCGGCTGTGCCGTGGGCAACCACAAGCACAACGGCGAAATGGAAATATATTACATTCTTGAGGGCGAAGGCCTGTACAACGACAACGGCGTGGAAGCCACCGTCAAGGCTGGCGACGTGACCGTCTGCAACGATGGCGAAAGCCACGGCCTGCTCAATACCGGTTCCACAGACCTCAAGATGGTGGCCCTTATTCTGTTTACCAAGTAAGCGGTGCCCCAGCGATAGAATGCAGCAAGGCCCCTCCATGAGGGGCCTTGTTTTTTGTGCTCTGGGGGCTGAATGAACCCGCTAGTACTGGATATAGGCCACCTGTGTCTGCAGGTATTCCATGAGCCCGTGCTTGCCGTCCGCACCGCCGATGCCCGACTTGCGCCACCCGGCGTGGAAGCCCTGCATGGCCTCGAAGTTCTCTCGGTTTACGTAGGTTTCGCCAAACTTCAGGCGGTTCACCGCTTCCATGGCCGTGGAAATACTGGTGGTGTAGATGGACGATGTGAGGCCGTAATCGCAGTCGTTGGCCAGTTCAATGGCCTCGTCCAGATCGCGATAGGTCAGCATGGGCAGCACCGGGCCAAAAACCTCGTTGCGCACGATTTCCATATGTTGCTGGCAGCTGCGCAGCAGGGTCGGCTTGTAGAAGTAGCCGCTGCCTCGTTCGGCGGGCGCGCCGCCGGTAACAACTTCCGCGCCCTGCTCTTTTGCGCGTCTGACCATGCCGTCGATCTTGCCAAGATGGTCGGCGCTGATCTGGCTGCACATGTCTGGTGCCGGGTCGTCAAAGGGATTGCCCAGCCGCACGGCCTCAAAGGCCGCAGACAGCTTCTCGGCAAAGGCGTCGGCCACGCTTTCGTGCACATAGAGGCGTTCGGCGCAGTTGCACACCTGCCCGCTGAATACCGTGCGCGAGGCTGTTACGGCCTTGACGGCCAGATCCATGTCGGCATCGGCGCAGACAATGGCCGGGGCCTTGCCGCCCAGCTCCAGCGATACCTTGGTGATATTGTGCGCGCCTGCGGAGATGATGCGCTGCCCGGCCTCCACGCTGCCGGTCAGACTGACCATGTCGGTCATGGAGCTGGAGGCCAGCGTTTCGCCCAGCGTGCTGCCGCCGCCGGTCACAAAGTTCACCACGCCAGCGGGCAGGTCGATTTCGCGCAGTAGGCTGGCGAAGTGCATAACCGTGGCCGGAGCCAGACTGCTGGGTTTGATGACCGAGGTGCAGCCCACCAGCAGCGAGGGCGCGACCTTGCGTGCCATGACAAAGAAGGGGAAATTCCACGGGCATATGCCCACCACAACGCCGATGGGCCTGCGGTAGAGCAGTATGTTTTCGCGCGGGCGGTCGCTCTGGATGATCTCGCCCTCGTAAATGCGCGCCCAGCCAGCGTAGTAGTCAAAATACTCGGCCGTCAGGTCAATCTCGATCTGGGCGAGGGGATGGGTTTTGGCCTGCTCCTCGGCAAGAATACGGCCAAGTTCAAGCCGGTGCTTGCGGATCAGGTCGGCCATTTTTTTCAGATACCCGGCCCGCGCAACCGCCGGTAGCGCTGCCCAGGCCGTCTGGGACTTGTGGGCCGCGGCCAGGGCGGCCAGCCCGTCCTCCTTGCCGCCATTGGGGGTCTGGGCCATTATTTCGCCGGTAGAGGGGTTCTCTACCTCAATAACTGCAAAGCCAGTGGGTGAAACCAATTTGCCGTTGATGAACTGTTGATAGGTACGCATGGTTGCTCCTTGGTTTGGGCAACCATAGTCACACATGCTGCCAAAGGTAAAGACACTCCCTTTTTTGCAGAAACGGTACCACACGCACAGTGCAGCGACACACGGGTTGCTGCAAAAAATGGCGCAAAAACGGGGCGGCAGCCGCACTGGCTCCCACCCCGCATTCACTGTGAAATCAGCAGTCGGTCACGTGAGGCCAATCACATGAGCCTGATCACTGCCAGCGCGCCGTCCATAAAGTGCTCGCTCACGTCTTCAATGGTTCCCGTATCGCACGCATTTGCCAGCGCGGGATCAATGGGCAGGCGGGCAAGCACCTTGAGGCCGTGCCGCTGCGCCACGGCGTCGATGTGGCTTTCGCCAAAAATCTTGTATTCCTTGTTGTTGTCCGGGCATTTGAAGTACGAATAATTTTCGACCAGCCCAAGAATGGGAACATCCATCTGCCGGGCCATATCAATGGCCTTTTGCACGATCATGCTCACCAGTTCCTGCGGCGAGGTCACAATCACAATGCCGTCCACCGGCAGGGACTGAAAAACTGTCAGCGGCACGTCGCCCGTTCCGGGAGGCATGTCCACAAACATATAGTCCACATCGCGCCAGACCACGTCCGACCAGAACTGCTTGACCGCACCGGCAATGATGGGGCCGCGCCACAGCACTGCATCCGAATCGCCGTGCAGCAGCAGATTCATGGACATGATATCCACTCCGCCCTTGCTGCGCTCGGGCACGAGGCCGTCTCCTTCCACATGGGCCTTGCCCGTGAGGCCAAACACACGGGGAATGGAAGGGCCTGTAATGTCGGCGTCAAGAATGGCGCAGTGCTTGCCCTGCCGGGTCAAGGCCACAGCCAGCAACGAGGTAACCAGAGATTTGCCTACCCCACCCTTGCCGCTCACAACACCTATGACCTTGCCGATGCGACTTTGCGCATGCGGTTTTACCCTGAAATCCTGCTGAGGTTCGTTGCGATCGCCGCAACTTTCACCACAGCTTCCACACTGATGGTTGCAATCACTCATTTTACGCACCTTTCGAAAGTTTTCTGCGTGCGGAACAGGAGAATTTCCCGGCCCGCGTTATTGACATATGACAGAAACACACATAAGCCCATAACTGACATATGTCAATAACATCAACGCAAGGAGCTTCACATGCCTGATCTCGATCATACAGGACCCAACGGCATGGGTGCGCGCTCTGGGCGCGGCAGGGGCAATTGCAGGGGCGGCATGCGCCAAGGTTCGCAACGCGGCCTGAACAGCGCTGCCGATCCGGCGCAGGGTTCAGAACCGGGAATGGGCCAGGGCATGGGCCAAAACGTGGGCCAAGGCCGCTGCTGCCGCCACGGCCAAAGGCATAACAACATGCCCCGCAACTGCGACATGAACGGTGAAAACGCTGGAATGGGCAAGGGCATGGGGTACGGAATGAATCGGGCCATGAATCAGAACAGGCGGCAGGGCAACTGCACCGTCGGTCAGCCCCGGAGCTGCGGCACAGGACCTGCCGCAGGTTCTGCAGCAGCCTCTGGGGCAGGCTCCGGGGCTGGCAGTGACGGGGCAAACAATAACAGCTAAAGTACCAGCACATGAATGAAAAAGGGCCGCCCGGGCCCCGAGCGCATGTTGTGCGCACCGCCGCCGGACGGCCCCCAAAGAGGGTTGCATGCCAAGACCAAAAAAATGGCGAAAAGTCTGTAGCCTGCCGGAAAATGCCAGTTTCGGCCCCCTGCCGGGCTGCGGACAGGCCCCCGGCAATGCAGGGGAAGCCGGACAATGCGTCACCATGACCGTGGATGAATACGAGGCCGTGCGCCTCATTGACCTTGAGGGAATGAATCAGGAGGCCTGCGCCGAAAAAATGCGCATTGCCCGCACCACCGTGCAGAGCATCTATGCAGAGGCGCGCAAAAAACTGGCCGATTCGCTGGTCAACGGCAAGCTGCTGCGTATAGAAGGCGGCGATTATGAACTGTGCGACGGGCGCGGTTCGCGTTGCGGCATGGGTGTATGCCACAGACGGCGCGGTGGCGGAGGTTTTGGGCTGTAACCAGCCCCATGCGGACAGGCGCAAACGGCCTGTCCACACGGCAAAAATGCTGTGATACCGCGCAAGGTTCGCCAGAATGTCCGGCGGCCATTACGCGGGCAACAAGCGAATATCGTGCAAAATCAGACGGGAATCAGGCTTCGCCGCTCTTGCACACGTCGACCCACGTGCCGCCGGTCACTTGCTCCAGTTCTTCGAGCGTCAGCCGCACGGCATTGTTGGGCGCGCCCGCTGCCGGATACACGGGGTCATACTGCCTGAGGCTCGTGTCCAGATACACGGCAACGCCCTCTGGCAGGGCAAAGGGGCAAACGCCGCCCATGGGATGCCCCACCTGGGCTTCAAGATCTTCCGGTTTGATAAAGCGGGCCTTGGAGTGAAAGGCATCCTTGAATTTGCGGTTGTCCAGACGGGCCGTGCCCATCACAACCAGCACCATGGGCGTGTCGTTCACGCTGATGGAAAGGCTCTTGGCAATACGCCCCGGCTCGCATCCTATGGCCTGTGCGGCCAGATCTACCGTGGCGCTCGAAACATCAAATTCGCTGTAGGCTTGTTCCAGACCATGGCGGGCCAGAAAGCCCCGCACTGCATCAACACGCATGTCATTCCCTTCGTTTTCATATACATTCAGCGGCGGGCCACCAGAGCAATGCCCGCCAGCACCATGGCCAGCCCCAGCATTCTGCGCCAGTCAAAGGGTATGGCCGTCAGGCCAAACCAGCCTTTGTGATCGATAATGGCCCCCATGACCAGATTGCCAAAAATCATGGCCACCAGCGTGCTCAGCACGCCGATGCGCGGTGCGGCCATGGTGGTTGTTACCACCATAAACGCGCCCAGCACCCCGCCCGCCAGTTGCCAGAGCGGAATTTCCGTCACGCGCAGCACACTGCCCCGCCCGGTGAGCAACACCGCCATTGCAAGAAACAGCGTACCCACGGCAAACGAAACCAGCCCGCTTTCAAGCAGGCCAACCGTACGGCCCAGCGCCGCGTTAATGGGCGGTTGCAGGGCCACCACGCAGCCAGCAAAGACCACCAGCGCAATGTAGAACATGCTGCCTCCGTGCTCTAGGCTGTTTCCTCCGCCGATGCCGCTTCGCGCAAAAAAGGCGTGTGGGTGATGGCCGTCAAAATGCCCTCGGGGCTCAGAAAGCGGGTCACGGTCTGCCCCCAGGGTTCTTCCTTAAGCCGGGTGAGCAGCGCGTAGCCGTTCTGTTCAAGAATACGCGTGGCCGAGGCGATATCTTCCACATCCAGCTCAAGCCAGGCCTGTGGCACGGGCAGATGGGCGGGCCAGACTGCCTCGCCAAAACACGAGAGAGCGGCCTTGTCCAGCGGCCAGAGGGCAAAATGCTTTACGCCCTCAAGGCACTGCGAATGCCAGTAGCCCTCGTAGCCATCCTCGTGCCGCAGGGGCAGCGCCAGAACCTTTCTATAAAGCTTGTCGCTCTTTTCCCGGTCGGCCACCACAGGCCCGAAACCGGCTACAAACAGAACACGGATACCTTCAGGAAGACTGGTCTGCATGTTGTGCTCCCGGTTTCAGGCCTTGGTGGTGTGCAATCTAGCCCAGGATCTCAGGCATGGAGCCAAAGGTGGCCTCGTAACGCTGACGGAACACCTCGGGCGTGAATTCGTGTTCCTGCGTGCCCATCTTTTCAAGGCAGAAGCTGGCGCTCACCGAGCCAAGCTTGGCTGCTTCGGGCATGCTCAACCCGCTCAGCAGGCCCTTGAGCAGGCCAGCACGGTGTGCGTCGCCCGCGCCGGTGGGATCGAGAACCTGACGGGGCGGCACCGCGGGAATGCGCGTTTCCGTGCCGTCTGCACCGCGAATCAGGGCACCGTCTGCGCCAAGGGTGGTCACAAGCCACAGGGTGCGGCCTACCAGCTCGTCTTCGCTCTTGCCCGTGGCCTTGCAGATCATGTTGAGTTCGTAGTCGTTGGTAATGCAGGCAAAAGAGCCTTCAATGGCCGCCAGCAGCTCGTTGCCGGTCAGCACGGGCAGCTGCTGGCCGGGATCGAAGATGTAGGGCACGCCTTTTTCGCGATAAAAGCCGGGCAGACGACGCATGTCGTCAACGTTGCCGGGCGAGATGATGGCAATGTCCTTTTCCGCATCAATGGCGGGAAAGTCATAATCCGCGGGCAGGCTCATGGCCCCGGGATAGAAACCGGTGATCTGGTTGCTGTTGAGGTCGGTGGTGATATAGCACAGGGCAGTAAAGATATCTTCCGCACGGCGAATGCCATCCAGCGGCAGGCCCATGTTTTCCAGCACAATGGCATAGGGGCCAAAATCGCGCCCGGCAGCGGCCACGATGGTGGGCTTTTCGCCCAGCAGACCAAGCGAATAGGCAATGTTACCCGCGCAGCCCCCGCGCCGTTCGTCCATGCCGTCCACCATGAAGCTCACGTTGATCATGTGCAGCTTGTCCATGAGGATATGATCCTGAAAGCTGCCGGGAAAGGTCATGATGCGGTCAAATGCCAACGATCCAGAAACGTAGATGGACATAACTTCCTCTTGGTGACGTGCGTATGAGGGTTGGTCAGGCCGGGTGCGGCAGACTGTTTTCAGCGATCCATTGCAAAAAGGGCTGATGGCCAGCCGCAATGGGCATGGCAACCACGCAGGGAACCTCGTAACTGTGCAAGGCGCGCGCCTTTTCCAGAAATTCGGGCAGGGCCGCCTCGCTGACCTGGGCCAGCAGCAGGCATTCGCCCGCTTCGTGCACCTGCCCCTGCCAGCGATACACCGAGCGGGCACCGGGCATCATGTTGACCCCGGCGGCCAGCCGCAAACGCACCAGCTCGCGTGCCAGATGCAGGGCCTCCTGCTCTGTGGGCGCGGTCATATAGACCAGAAAAACCCTGTGGGTTTCATTTTGTTCCATTGAGACAGCATACACCCTGCTGCCCAAAAAACAAAGAGCCCCAAAGCTGAAAAGGGCGGTACGAGCCAACGCCCCGGCCTTGGCTTGCGAGGCTGCCCGGCCTGTGGCATAAAGAGGCATGAGCGTTAAATCTTCACCAGAGGCAACTGCCAGGCAGGTGCTTGCGGCCCTGCAACAGCGTTACCCCCACCCGCGAACCCATCTGGATGCCCAGAACGCATGGGAACTGCTGGTGGCCACCGTACTTGCAGCCCAGTGCACAGACGCGCGGGTCAACACAGTCACGCCAGAGCTTTTTCGCCGCTGGCCCACGCCTGCCGCACTGGCAGAGGCTCCGATTGAAGAACTTGAGGGCGTCATCCGCCCCACGGGATTTTTCCACAGCAAGGCAAAAAACCTGCTGGGCGCTGCACGACGTGTGCGCGATGTTTTTGACGGGCAGATTCCCAAAAGCATTGAAGACCTCGTCACCATACCCGGTGTTGCTCGCAAAACGGCCAATGTGGTGCTGTTTGGCGCATACGGCATCAACGAGGGGCTGGCGGTCGACACCCATGTAAAACGCATTGCCTACCGGCTGGGCCTGACCGACGAAACCGACCCCGTGCCCATTGAGCGCGACCTCATGAAGCTTTTTCCGCGCGAGGAATGGGGCGACGTCAACCATCGCATGGTCTGGTTTGGACGCGAGGTGTGCGATGCCCGCAAACCACTGTGCGATGTATGCGAAATGCGGCCATTCTGCCCCCGCCGCGAACCGCCCAGGGCGGTAAAGGCTGCAGCCCGCCGCAAATAGGTTTTTGAGCAGAAGCCTTAAGAGAATATATATTCAGCCGATACATCTAGGCAGCAGTTCCCGTAACCGGAACACCCGATCTCGGTGGAAAGCCACGCCTTTCGCAGCACAGGATGGAACGCCATGTCGCAAAACAGCTTGCTGAACGTTAGCAATAACGAACTTGAAATCATTGAATTCATTATCGACGAGAAGCAGCCAGACGGCAAGGTCTACAGCGGGCATTACGGCATCAACGTAGCCAAGGTGCTTGAAATCATCCGCCTGCCCAACATCACCAGTGTGCCCAGCAAGTGCGACCCTTCCGTGCTTGGCACGTTCAACCTGCGCGGCAAGGTGCTGCCCATCCTCAACCTGGCCGCATGGCTGGGCAAGGAAATGGCAACGGAAGAAAACACCAAGGTCATTGTTACCGAGTTCAGCGGCGTGCAGGCTGCCTTTATGGTTTCTGCCGTCACGAGCATCCACCGCATGACCTGGGACCGCATTGAACCGCCGAACCAGTACGTGCAGACATACTCGCGCGAGACCATCACCGGCGTGCTGCGCATTCAGGACCGCGTGCTCTTTATTCTGGACATGGAAAAAATCCTCGCCAGCCTCGACAGCACGCTCGACATGTCGCAGGTTGAGGTAGACACCAGCCCGGTTGAAGGCGCGGGCCAGTTCCACCTGCTGGTGGCGGACGACTCGAGCTCGCTGCGCAACGTTATGCAGTCGTCGCTCGAAAAATCGGGTTTTCAGGTTACTGCCGTGGGCAGTGGCCGTGCCGCATGGGAATTTTTGATGCGCACGCGTGAGGAAGCCCAAGCCAAGGGCAAAGAACTTACCGACGTGCTGCACCTGATCATTTCCGACATTGAAATGCCGGAAATGGACGGACACATGCTGACGGCAAAAATTCGCGAAACCCCCGGCCTCAGCACCCTGCCGGTCATTCTGTTCTCTTCGCTCATTACAGACGCGCTGTACGAAAAGGGCGTCAAAATGGGCGCGGACAGGCAGGTTTCCAAGCCCGACCTTCCGGGCCTGAACAAGATCATCCGCGAAGTCATAGCTGAAAAGCTGCACAAGTAAAAAAACGGCGCAACAGATTTCAGCGGCGGTGGGGCATGCCCCAACCCCCCAGTGGGATGGG
>NZ_WASP01000007.1:121655-154959 GCF_009712225.1 Desulfovibrio sp.
GGGGGGGGGGGGCCCCCCCCCCCCGCCGCTTTGCATTGTGCAGCCGCCCCGGCTAGGGCCGGGTCACCGAGGCAAAGCTGCGCTCGATACCCCGCGTGTAACGCACGCGTGAATGCCCAAACAGCACCACCAGCCCCTCACGGCTTTTGCAGCGGATGCCGTGCCGCTGCCGAAAACGCGCGGCGCTGCCGCCCCACTGTATAAGCGGATGCATGGAGCCGATCATGCAGGTTCCAAGGCCCAGCGCCTCGCCCGCCAGCATGGCCAGGGTGGCGGCCACCACCGGGTCGGCGGGGTCGGCCAAGGGCGAGGCGTAAAAATACATGAGCAGGGGCGCATCGTAGGTAACAATGTTTGTTCCCTCATCCATGGAGGCCGTAAAGGCCGCCAGCGCCGGCCGCACAAAATTGCTGAAAAGCTCGTGGTTGGCCCTGCCCCAGAAGGGGCGCATCAGGGTGAGAAACCATGGAGCGGTGAGCCAGCGCAGGGTTTTGAGGTGCTCGCAAAAATCACGGGTAAATCCCCTGCTCTTTTCAATGCTGTCCAGCACAAGCACGTTGACGTCCGAGGGCGGCACTCCCGTGGGCGCGGTACGCGCCGCGTCAAGAATTGCCTGCACCTGCTCCTGCGGCACCGGGTCTGGCAAAAATTCGCGCACGCTTCTGCGCCTGTGCAACAGGGCCTGCAGGCTGACAAAATCAGCGGCGCGGTTCTGGGGCGGCAGCAAAAACATATCTTGCGGCGCAAGGCTGCGCCCGCGCACACTTATGGCTCCCGCAGGGCAAACAGCCATGCAGTGGCCGCAGCCCACACAGCCAAAAAGAGACTGCGGCGCAAGACAGGCCTTGCCCTCGCAGAGCCGCAGATTAAAGTCCTTGCACACGGTTACGCACAGGCCGCAGCCCGTGCACAGGGCGCTTTCTATGCTGACCGTTGCCGCCTCTTGCGTGCGCGATGTGGGAATGGCCATGCCGCCCCCCTTGTAGATAGTGCGGAAAGGATGTGCTATCTCCAAATTCAGTCAGGTCCACGCCAACTATTCCAGAATGTTGTGGGCCCGGATCGTCACGCCCCTGACAATAACATGGCAACCTTTTTGCAAATCTGCCCCTATGGACGTTTTCAGCTATAATCCGGCCAGCGTACTCAGCCTGCTGCTCACCATGATGCGCGTGAGTATCGTCATGTTTATGCTGCCCGTTTTTTCTACCAACAACATCCCCATGCAGGTCAAGGGGGCCATAACCATCGTCTTTTGCCTTGGTGTGTGGCCGCATCTTGCCCTGAACGGCGCCGCCATGCCAGCACATCCTTTTGATGTGGCCATAATGATGCTTGGCGAAGCGGTGCTTGGGCTGGTGCTGGGAATGGCTGTCAATTTTCTGTTCATGGGCATTCAGGCGGGCGGCGAACTGCTGGGCTTTCAGATGGGTTTTACCATGATCAATATCGCAGACCCGCTCTCCGGCAACCAGACCGGCGCAACGGCCTTTTTTCTGTGGATGGTGTCCCTGCTGGTTTTTCTGGGGCTGGACGGGCATCTGTACATGATAAAAGGCTTTGTTGCCTCGTTTGACCTTGTGCCGCCGGGCCAGCTTTTTATTGGTTCCATCGTGCTGCGGCAAATAATGTACCTGGCATCGCAGATGTTTGTGCTGGCCCTGCAGATTGCCGCGCCGGTCATGGTGGCGCTGTTTCTGGTCGAAGTTTCGCTGGGTCTCATGGCGCGTACATCGCCGCAGATACCCATTATGGAATTTGGCTTTCCCATCAAGATTGTTGTGGGGTTTTTCTTTCTGGGGCTGCTCATGGTCATTATGTCCGACCGCATCGCCTCCTTTGTGCAGGGGCTCGACGGCCTGTTTGGCAACCTGTTGCGCGCCATGAGCCCCATGTACCAGTAACGTTGACGCTGTAGCATCAGGGCACACCACGTGAAAACAGTTGGCACCACAAACCACAGTCTGCAGGCAGCCGATCTGGAATCCTGCGTGCTTCGCCTTGGCAGCCGCCTTGAGCCACTGCGTGGAGCCGCAGTGTTTCTGACTGGCTGCACGGGCTTTATCGGCAAATGGCTTGTGGAAACCCTGCTCTGCGCCAACGACCTGCTGGGCTTGAACTGCCACCTGCACCTGCTGACACGGTCACCTCAAAAATTTTTTCAGTCAATGCCGCATGTTGCTGACAGGGACGACCTTGCGACCGTTGCCGGAAGCCTGCTGGACGCGCCGGAATCGGTCTTTCCCGCAATGGACTATGTGGTGCATGGGGCCAATCTGGTGGTTTTGCCAACGCAGGAATGGGCCGCAGACCACTGCCGTCTGGCAACGCTGGGCACAGAGCGCCTGTTCCGTCTGGCGGCCAGCCGGGGCTGCCGCGCGGCCCTGCTGCTTTCGTCCGGTGCGGTTTACGGCACACAGGCCCTAGCACAGTCGCCCCCTTTTGCTGAAGAACCACAGCCCCTCACCGAGCGCATTCACGAATCTGTGCTGTACGGCGAAACCAAACGGTTCACGGAACTTTTTGCCGTGGCATTGGGCCAGCAGTGCAACATACGCGTGTCCGTGGCCCGCTGCTTTGCCTTTTGCGGCGGGCACCTGCCCCTGAACAGCCCGCACGCTCTGATCAGTTTTATCAAGGATGCCTGCGCAGGGCGCGAAATCTGCATCCGGGGCGATGGCCTGGCCCAACGCTCGTACATGTACGGCAGTGACATGGCAGAATGGCTGCTGGCAATGCTCGTTCACGGCCCGCACGGGCAGGCCCTCAATGTGGGCAGCGAGCAGGCTGTTTCCATTGGGGATTTGGCGCAACTTGTACAAAAATTGCATGGTGGCGGCAGGGTGCGGATACTCAACGAAACAGTGTCGGCCAACGCACCTTCCGTCTATTTGCCAGATACGAAGCTGACACGCGCTACGCTACGCGTGAAAGAAACGGTTTCCCTTGAACAGGGCTTGGCAAACACACTGGAATGGTTCAACAATAGTGATCAGGCCTGAGGGACAGGCACGCAAGGCCACATCTGAAGGCAGGAGAAACAATGAACAGCCAGAAACAGCAGATACTTGATCTTGTCCACAGCCGCTTTGACGAAGCAAAGGCTTACAGCTTCAGCTTTGTCAATTATATAAAAGAGTTTTGCCGTGGCAGAAAACTGTGCCTTTTTGGGGCTGGCGGCATTGGCCTTTCTACCTACTACCGGCTCAAGGGCAAGGGACTGCAGGTAGCGCTGTTTTGCGACAACAAACCGCAGAAAATCAACACCGAGATTGTTGACGGCATTCGCTGCGTCAGCGCCGACGAACTGCTGGCAAGCCACAAGGATTGCTGCATTATCATTACTGTTGGCCAGGGTCGCGAAATCATGCAGCAGCTCTGCGCAGGCGGCAGAGCCGATGCCATACACTGCGCAGCGCCCACCATTGCCTACTACGGCGAGGTGCTCAACAGCATTTCCAAAGAAGCCCTGTACCGCAATGTGCAGAACCTGCTTGCCGTGGTGGATGACGAAAAAAGCCTGCGCATCGTGCACCGCACCCTTGCCCATGCCCTCATGGCAATGGAAGGGCAAACCACAGGCTTTGAGTACGACGACATCTATTCCCCGAACCAGTACCTGCCCGACGACATCCCTGTGCTGCGCGATCAGGCCACATATGTGGACTGCGGGGCCTACGATGGCGACACACTGCGCTACATGTTTGACCGCCCCGAAGGCCGCAGACTTGCCCGGTATTACTGCTACGAGCTCGACAGCACCAACTACGCGCGCCTTACTGCCAGTCTCGAAGCCCTGCCCGACGACCTGCGGCACAAGGTGGTGCTGAAAAATTTTGGTGTGGGCGAAAAAGCCGAACAGATCAAGTACGACCCCACCGGGTCAGATACCTTTGCCAGCGCATCCGGTCTTTGCACCGGCAATCTGGTGGCGCTGGACGAAGACCTGCGCGATGTGGCCGTGGGCTGCATCAAGATGGATATCGAAGGTGCGGAGCCGTACGCCCTGCGCGGGGCCTCGCATCTCATTCAGCGTCACAGGCCCTCGCTGGCCATATGCACCTACCATTCCCTCGAACACCTGTGGGAATTGCCACTCTACATCCATGACCTTGTACCGGAGTATACCATCCGGTTCAGGCACCATACCCGAAGCATGTTTGAAACCGTGTGCTACGCCACGGTGGAGTAAGCCATGAGCACAGCAGCAAAAAAGCAGATTGAAATGGAGCGCAGGGCCAAGCTCATGCGTGAAAAGCCCTATGTGATGGAAAAGATCTTTAAATACCCCGAGCTGCGCGCTCAGGGCAAAAGCACTGCCATCATTGATTTTTGCTACGACTACAAGTGCAACATGAACTGCACCCACTGCTGCAACCTGAGCTTTGCCAAAAAGGAACGGCAGCTCGGCATTGCCGACGTGCACGATTTTTTTGAGCAGGCCGACGCGCTGGGGCTGGCGCAGTGCTGCATTTCGGGAGGCGAACCCCTGTTCTTTGACGATCTCGACGACGTGGTCAAAGCCGTTAACCCCGAAAAATTCCATATTGCCATGAGCACCAACGGGTTGCTGCTCAACCGCGACATGGCCCACCACCTCAAGGCCATTGGCGTGGACAAGGTCAAGATCAGCGTGGACAGCATAGACGCCAACGAATACGCCAAAACGCGCCGTCAGGGCAAAACCCTGAGCACCGCCATTGACGCCCTGTTCCATGCCAAGGAAGCGGGCCTGCAGGCCGTGGTGCAAACCGTTATCGCCCACCAGAACGCCCAGACGGAGCAGACCCGCAAGCTGGCGGCCTTTTGCCACGAAAACGGCTTCAACATGGATATCATCATTGCCCGCGCCATCGGCGCCTGGGAAGGCAAGGAGGAAATTCTCATCACGCCCGAAGACAACAGGTTCTTTCGCCAGCTCAGCCTTGAATACCCCGAGGCCCACCGCGATACCTTTCCCACCTACGGCGAAACCGCGGGCACATGCGGCTGCGTGGACAAGGTGCTGCACCTGACCAGGTACGGCGACATACTGCCCTGCGTGTTCATCCACATTGCCATTGGCAATATCTTTGAAGAAAGCCTGGCAGACATCATCAAGCGGGGCAAATCCATACGGCATTTTGTCAATCCCGGCCCCCTGTGTCTTTCTGGCGAGCATCGGGGCTTTATCCGCAAATACATGTCGAAGTTCTACGGAAAACCCCTGCCCATACACTGGAGCGAGGCCTTCGATGCAGACGACTTCATCGCCTAGCTGCCGCCTGTGCGGTCGTGCGCTGCCGCCCCAGGCTTTGCTGCACTACAGCAACATGCCTGCGGCGGCCCAGCATCTGCCTGGGCCGGAAGACCTTGCCCACGACCACGGCATTGATCTGGTCATCAAGCAGTGCCCCGCATGCGGGCTGGTGCAGCTCGACGCGGAGCCCGTGGCGTACTACCGCGAGGTTATCCGCGCATCGGGCGTTTCAGGCGAACTCAAGGACTTCTATACCCAACGGCTTGCGACCTTTGCCCAGCGCCACAACATTGGTGGCAAGGCCGTGCTTGAGGCTGGCTGCGGCGAGGGCACGTATCTGGAATGCATCAACAGGGCGGGCATGCGCGGCTTTGGCGTGGAGGCTGGCACAAACAACCTGCGCCAGTGCGCCGAACGCGGCCTGCAGGTTACCGAAGGTTTTTTTGACAGGCAGCTCGACCTGCCCGGCGCGCCCTTTGCGGCATTTTTCATGTTCAATTTTCTGGAGCACGTACCCGATCCGCGTGGCTACCTGCTGCATCTGGCAGACCACCTGACCGACGACGCCGTGGGGCTTGTGGAAGTTCCCAGCTTTTCCATGATGCAGCAGCAGGCCCTGTATACGGAGTTTATCGCCGACCACCTGTGTTACTACACGCCTGAAACGCTTGGCAGGCTGGTGGAGCTGTGCGGCTTTACCATGGTAGAGTGCGAAAATGTGCGCGGCGATTACGTGCTGGCCGCCACCCTGCGCAAAAGGCCACGCCTTGTGCTCGACGACAGCAACGTACAGCGCAACGCCGCCGCCATGGACAGCTTTATTGCGGCACACGGCAACCTCGCTGTGTGGGGGGCCGGGCATCAGGCATTTACCCTGCTGGCCCTTTGCCGCAACCACGCGGGCGTCAGCTGCATCATTGATTCCGCCCCGTTCAAGCAAGGCCGGTTTGCACCCGTTACGCACATTCCCATTGTTTCCCCGGCCAGCATCGGGCAAAGGGGCATACAGAACATTCTTGTCATTGCAGGCAGCTACTCACAGGAGATTGCCACGCTGATCGGGCGGCAATACCCCGAAATACAGGCATTTCTACTCAATGACGACGGGAGTATAAGGGCGTGATTACAAAATACACCGCACTCAAGGAAACGCGGGTCAACCTGCGTGAGGCCATACCGCTGCCCAAGCCTTTTACCCTGCTTCTTGAGCCCTCAAGCCTCTGCAATTTCAGCTGCAAGATGTGCTTTCAGAGCGCAGAGCACCAGGGTAAATTCAAGGAAAAACGCGGGCTCATGCCCATGGATATTTTCGAAAAGGCCATTGCCGAGGCGCAGGCCTGGGCAAAACTGAAGGTGCTCAAACTGTGTGTTTACGGTGAGCCGCTCACCAACCCCAATTTTTGCCGCATGCTGTCCATGGCCTGTGCGGCGGGCATTGCAGAAAGGGTGGAAACAACCACCAACGCATCCCTGCTCACGGCCGAAGTAGCCGAGGCCATGATCGCCGCAGGGCTCGACTACGTGCGGGTGTCCATTTACGGACACGATGAGGCAAGCCACGCAGCCACGGCGCGCACAAAAACCCCTTTGCAGAAAATATACAACAATTTAAAATTGTTGCAGAGCATGAAACGTGCCGCTAAAGTGGAACTCCCATTTGTGGCGGTCAAGATGCTTGATACCTTTGACCCGCAGCGCAACGGGGCCTTCAAGGCTGCCTTTGCAGACGTGGCGGACGAGCTCTACCTGGACCAGCCGCACAACTGGGTTCAACCGGCAGAAGAATCGTTTATCGACAAGATCGTGCCCGAATCCTTTGCCGAAAACCGCACCGGCCAGTATGCCTGCCCCATGCCCTTTACCACGCTGGCGGTACGTTCCAACGGCGATGTGGCTCCCTGTTGCATAGACTGGTACGGCTCAACAATCATTGGCAATATCAGGCAGCAGTCATTGCAAGAACTGTGGAACAGCCCTGCGCATAAAAAGCTTATGTATTTGCAGCTGTCTGACAACAAAAACATGAACCCAAGCTGCGGCGGGTGCAACCTGCCCCAGAACCCCCACTACACCAGAGACAATCTGGACGGCGTCGATCCCGGCATTGTGGGTACGTTTGAATAAAGGGCCTGGCCCGGTTCGCGCTGCCCGCACAAACGGGCGGCATGGCGGCTGGCATGGCAATGGTATTCTCTGCACTGCGCGGGAGGCTGTATGCGGTTGTTGTTTCTTTGTCTGAAAGAAAGCCCCACCCTGGCCCAGGGGCGGCTGATGGTAGAAATTGAAGACAGGATGCTTCAGCTTTTTCCCGGCAGCGTCATGTATGGCCCTGGTTACGACAATTTCAAGACCTGCGACGTCATGGAGATTCTGGAGGAATACGGCGGCGAAAACAGCTTTGACGGTATTTTCTGCCGGGTTCCCGAGCGGGAACTGGCGGGCGACGCTCTGGGATTTCACTACGCGCTGAAGTACCAGCTTTCCTCAAACCTGTGGAATTTTCCCGCCAATCTGGGCAAGAGCAAACTGCCCAAGCTGCTGTGGATAGCAGACTGCTGGCACCTTACCCCGCAGGACTGGCGCCGCGTGCTGCTCACCACCGGTATAAACGTGGTCATGAGCGGCATTGTTCCGCCATTTTTTGACAGAAGGGCCTTCAATTTCTACTTTTCGCGCGAGCTGCAGGAGCAGGTGACCTTTCTGCCCTACGGCATCTTTACCTCGCCAAACATCTTTCATAACCCCGGCGTTGCCAAGGAGCACGACATCCTGCTGGCAGGCGCCCAGGTGCCGGAATTTTACCCCCAGCGGGCCTACATGCGCGAGGCCTTCAACAGCTCAGACCTTTCTGTCTTTGAACCGCCGCATCCCGGCTACAGCCAGCTTGAAAACGTTTCGCCCGTCAGCGCCTATCCCGACTATCTGCCGCGTTGCAGAATTTCGGCCTTCTGCTCTTCCAAGTTCCACTTTCCCACGCTCAAGCTGGTGGAGGCCATGGCGAGCAAAACCATTGCCCTGTGCGACAGCATCTACGGCATCGAGCATCTGGGCATGGAGCCAGACAGGCACTTCATTCTGGCAGACAGCAGCAACTGTGTGGAAAAAGCCCGGCGCTGGCTCTCAGACCCCGACCTTTACAACGAAATGGCAGAGGCAGCCTACGAGCTTTTCCGCACGCGGCACACGCTTGAAATACGCCTCAGGGAGCTGGCGGAGCTCATACCCGCTGTACTCAACGGCCAGCCCGCTGGCGGCTGGGCGGCCCTGAGCCCCAACCACAGGCTGGTGTGCGCCATGCGCCGCAGCAAGGCAGTGGAAAGCACCGAGCCCGGGCCGGTCACCACCACCCGCGATTACTGGGAAAGCCCTGTTACCGTGCAAAAGGATACATGGCAGTACTGGTACAGGCTGTTTCCCGTGCACCAGATTGACGAGGGTATTGCCCTTTCTGTACGCATACCCCCCAATGTGGGGCTACGCATGGCCGCCGTGGGACACATGGAAGTTTTCAAGGCCCAGTGGCTGCTCGACCTCATCCAGCAGAAAAACATGCGCACCTTTCTGGAGATCGGCACCGGGGCGGGCTACCACAGCATTTTGTGGGCGGAATACCTCAAAAAGAGCGGCAGGCGCGGGCTTGTACTGGCAGAAGACGCCATTGCCAGCAACCAGCTTATCGCCTGCATGAGCCCGCAGTATCTTGATATGCCCCTGAACCGCAGCCTGCTGTGGGAGGGCATGCCCATTACAGGGGATATCCAGTTCATCCCAAGGGCAGCAAACCGCTTTGCGCCGCTGGCGGGCAAAAAGCTCGACTTCATCTTTTTTAACGGCACGGCAAACGTGTGGGCAGATTATGAAGAACTGCGCCACTGCGTGGGCGCACGCACCATTGTGGCCGTGAACATGTACGGCCCCGCCTTTGCTGATCGCGTTGAGCAGGCACGCAACATCGCAAAAGAGCTGGGCAGGAATATTCTTCATCTTGATTTCGGCCAGTATGATTCTGGTCTGGGAATTATTATGCCCGAAGCATTTTCTGCGTGACATTCTTGCAATGGCATTTTATTTGCATAATATTTACAACGAAAAATTTTTGAAGCCCAGCAGCATACTGGCACGGTTCCAGCGACAATTGGTCATTGAAACTGGCGCAACATCGCACCATCCAAATCTCCAACGTGAAAGGGTATGCCCATGAGCGTCTTTATCATCGCAGAAATTGGCATCAACCATAACGGTGATCTGAAAATTGCCAAGGATCTCATTCGGCAGGCGACCAGCGCTGGCTGCGATGCTGTCAAATTCCAGAAGCGTGACATTGACATTGTATACACCCAGGAATTTCTGGATTCCCAGCGCGAAAGCCCCTGGGGCACCACCCAGCGCGACCAGAAAGCCGGGCTGGAATTCGGCAAGGCCGAATACGATGTCATTGACGAATATTGCAAAAAACTGGGCATCGAATGGTTTGCCTCGGCATGGGACATGAACAGCCTGGCATTTCTTGACCAGTACGACTGCAAGTACAGCAAGATCGCCTCGGCCATGCTTGTGAGCGAACCCTTCTTGCGAGCCGTGGCCAGCCGCAAGCGGCACACGTTCATTTCTACCGCCATGTCCACCATTGAGCAGATAGGTAATGCCGTAAGCATCTTCCGCGAGATGGACTGCCCCTTTGAGCTCATGCACTGCGTTGGCACGTATCCCATGAAGATCGAGCACGCCAACCTGCGCTGCATTGAAACCCTGCGCGAAACCTTCAACTGCCCTGTGGGCTACAGCGGGCACGAAACAGGCGTGGCCATATCTGCGGGCGCTGTCATGCTCGGGGTTTCGTCGCTTGAGCGGCACATCACCCTCGACCGCGCCATGTACGGCTCTGACCAGGCGGCCAGCCTTGAGGGTGCTGGCATCCACCAGCTCTGCCGCTACACGCGCATTCTCGAGGCCGCAATGGGCGACGGCGTCAAGCGCATTCTGCCCGAAGAAGCCGCCGTGGCCAAAAAGCTGCGGGCGCATCTGAAGTAGCATTTCTGCGGGCATGCGTGCCCGGCTGGCAACAGGGCCGTGGGCCTGTGACAACGCCTTGCTGGCTGTCGCGGGCCAGGCGGCATTTTCTGCAACACGTAATGACACGCCCGGCCAGTGCCGGAGGGTGTGAGGCTCGGGTACAGGTTCATGATGACAGTAGCTGCCTATATATTTGATTTTCTTGTCGCCAGAGATGTGCGGCAGGCCTTCATGTTCACGGGCGGTATGGCCATGCACCTCAATGACGCTCTGGCCTCGGAGCAGCGCATAAACACCCTTTGCTGCCATCACGAGCAGGCCTGCGCGCTGGCGGCAGAAGGCTATGCCCACGTGACCGGCAAACCCGCCATTGTGCAGGTTACTTCCGGCCCCGGAGCACTCAACGCCATGACTGGCGTGTTTGGAGCCTATGTGGACGGCCTGCCCATGATTGTCATTTCGGGCCAGTCCAAACGCGAAACCCTGTGCGCCACATACGGCCTTGTGGGTCAGCTGCGGCAGGCGGGCGAGCAGGAAGCCCAGATCATTCCCATGGCCCGTTCCATCACCAAGTATGCCGTGGCGGTGCAGGACCCCTCGCGCATTGCCTACGAAATGGAAAAAGCGTGGCACATGGCTGTTTCTGGCAGGCCCGGCCCGGTATGGATCGAGATTCCCGTAGACGTACAGGGCATGAGCATCGAGCCGGAAACCCTGCCCAAATTCCACCAGCCCCTCGTGCCCCCGGCAGATCTTGCCCCCCTAGCGGCGGATGTCGCCAAGGCCATTGCCAGCGCCAAACGCCCCCTGCTTGTGGCTGGGCCGGGATTGCGGGTCGCGCATGCGGTGGAGGACTTTCGCGCGCTGGCCAAGCGCCTCAACTGCCCCGTGCTCTGCGCCGGAACGCTCGACATCATCCAGAAGGAACATCCGCTCTACGCGGGCGGCATGGGCAACGTGGGAACCCGGGCGGGTAACATAAACGTGCAGAACGCCGACCTGCTGGTATTTCTTGGCGTCACCATGCACCTGACCATGACCACCTACAACTGGAAGGCCATGGGCAAAAATGCCCGCAAGATCGTGGTGGAATGCGAGGCCTCAGAGTGCGAACGCCCGCAGTACCCCGCCGACACCACAATACTTGCCGAAACCGGCGCCTTTGTGCGTGCGCTGGATGCCGCCTGCACGGCCCGGAACTGTACTGTACAGGCCACGTGGCTCGATTTCTGCCGCGAAAGGGTGCGCCTGCTGCCCGCCGTGCCGGAACGGCTGCACACGATTGACGCCCAGGGGCGCGTCAACCCCTACTGGTTTGCAGAAGAACTTTTCAAGGGGCTGAATGACGGCGACGTGGTAGTGCCCGGCAACGCCAGCGCTGGCGTCACCGCCCAGCAGACTGGCAGCCTGAGGCCCGGGCAGCGGCTTATTGCCAACTTTGGCAACGGCCCCATGGGTATGGCCATACCCGCAGCCGTGGGAGCGGCCACCGCAGCGCCTGGGCAGCGCATCATCTGCCTCGACGGCGACGGCAGCTTTATGCTCAACATGCAGGAACTGGCCACAATCAGGCAGCACGACCTGCCTGTCACCATATTTATATACAATAATGACGGTTACATGTCGATAAAGCAGACCCAGCGCAATTTCTTCAGGCGCCAGCTGGGCACAGGGCCGCAAACAGGCCTCGGATTCCCCTCGTTTGAGGGGGTTGCGGCGGCTTTTGGCATTGCCTACCGGCGCATTGCTGGCGAAACGTGGCAGCAGCAGCTTTTACAGGCTCTTGAGCAGCGCGGCCCCCTGATTGTGGAAGCCATGCTTGATCCCGAACAGGGCTTTGAACCCAAGATTGCAGCCAAAAAGCTGCCCGACGGGCGCATGGTTTCCCTGCCGCCCGAAGACATGTTTCCTTTTCTTGACCGCGGGCAGTTGCAGTCGCACCTGCTGTTTCCCCTTGAAAATCAAGGGGACTAGGCCGGGGCAGACTGAAAATTGAGGATGGGACAACAGATGCAGAGTATCATTCAGACACACTGGCAAAGGCTGGTATCGCGCTTTCCGCAGTGGGAGCAGGCCGAGGCCTCCTTTACGCAAACAGTGCAGCTGCTTGCCGACTGTGTTGCGCGCCGGAACAAGATACTCCTCTGTGGTAACGGTGGCAGCGCCGCCGATGCCGAGCACATCGCCGGCGAACTCATGAAGTCCTTTGTGCTGGCCCGCCCGCTGCCTCAGGAGTTTTTGCAGCGAATCGAAAGCACCTATCCCGATCACAAAAACACCCTGTCCGCCCTGGAATGCGGCATTGCCGCCATTTCTCTGGTTTCTGGCGTGGCCCTGCCCACGGCCTTTGCCAACGATGTAAACGGCGAACTGTGCTTTGCCCAGCAGGTGTACGCCCTGGCACGTCCGGGCGACGTGCTGCTCGGCATCAGTACCTCGGGCAATTCGGCCAACGTCAATCATGCCCTGCGGGTGGCCCGCCTGCTCGCCTGCGCCACGGTGGGCCTCACTGGCCGCACCGGGGGAGAAATGTCGGCCCTGCTGGACGTGGAGCTGCGCGCGCCCTCCAGCATCACGGCCCATGTGCAGGAATTGCACCTGCCCATGTACCACGCCCTGTGCGCCTGCCTTGAAGAATGCATTTTTGGAAACCCCGAAACGGGCTGCCCCCCCTCCACGTGCGGGGCAACAGTACACGGCCATGGCATGGCCGCGCAGGCCAAACAGACATGGCAAGCGACACAGCCTCCACTTACGCAAGACAAGGGCAGCATGGCCGCCCTGCCGCCCCGGGTGGAGCTGCTGGTTTTTGACTTTGACGGCGTGTTTACCGACAACCTTGTGCGCGTGGACCAGCACGGCAACGAAGCCGTTTTTTGCAGCCGGGGCGACAGCCTTGGCATAGACATGTTGCGCGCCGAGCGTGTGCCCATGCTTATTCTTTCCACGGAAACAAACCCCGTGGTTTCGGCGCGGGCTGGCAAACTGCGCATTCCCGTCGAACAGGGCTGCGGCAACAAGGCGGCCTTTCTTGCCGCGTACATGCAGCAACAGGGCATTGACCCCCAAAACGTCGTCTACATGGGCAACGACGTCAACGACCTTGCCGCCATGCGGCTGGTGGGCTGCGTGGCAGCGCCCGGCGATGCCCACCCCGCAGTGCTGAACATTGCGCATGTCGTTACCACGGCCCCCGGTGGCCGGGGAGCCGTGCGCGAAGTGTGCGAGGGCATCTGCGCAAGGCTTAAGCGCCCAGACTAAAACGCTGCCCTCACCATGCGGCACCACATTTCTGCTCTGCGCTGTGGCCCTGTACTTGAAACATCCGTATTATTGGGGGGCGACATGAATACCCTTGAACACATGCAGACTGTATTTAGCGGGCGGCGGGTGCTGGTTACCGGTTCCACGGGTTTCAAGGGTTCGTGGCTGTGTCTGTGGCTCAGGCACTTGGGCGCGGAGGTTCTGGGCATCGGCCTTGACCCGCCAAGCGAACCATCCATGCACGAGGCACTGCGACTGCACGAGGTGCTGCGCCACGAACGCGTGGACATCAGGCAGCTGCCCCATCTTGCAACGTGCGTGCAGGATTTTCAGCCAGAAATAGTGCTGCATCTGGCGGCGCAGGCCCTGGTGCGCCCCTCGTACGAAGACCCCATCAACACGCTGCAAACCAATGTCATGGGCACGGCCCACCTGCTCGAGGCCTGCCGCAAAAGCACCTCGGTACGGGCCGTTGTCATTGTCACCAGCGACAAATGCTACCGCAACAACGAATGGGTGTGGGGCTACCGCGAAAATGACCCCATGGGCGGACACGACCCATACAGCGCCAGCAAGGGCTGTGCAGAACTGATAACAACATCGTATATCAAATCATTTTTTGCCCTCAACGATTACGGCAAAACCCATCATGTGGCCGTGGCCTCGGCCCGCGCGGGCAATGCCATAGGCGGGGGCGACTGGGGCAAGGACCGCCTGATTCCCGACTGCTTCCGCGCCCTGCACGAGAGTCAGCCCATCCACATCCGCTACCCATCCGCGGTGCGGCCCTGGCAGCACACCCTTGAATGCCTGAGCGGCTATCTGCAGCTGGCAGCGCGGCTCTATACTGACGGCCCCAAATACGGCTGCGGCTGGAACTTCGCGCCCATCGACATGGGCGATGTATGGCCTGTGGAACGTGTTGTACGCCGCATCTGTTCCCTGTGGGGAGACGGTTCGTATGTGGTGGACAAGGGCGCGCAGCCCCACGAAGCCCACATGCTTTGTCTTGACTGCACCAAGGCAAATATTGAACTTGGCTGGCGGCCCCGCTACAAGGTGGCCGAAGCGCTGGACGCCACAGTGGCCTGGTACCGGGAATGGTCACGCAATCCCGATGCAGAACACATGCGCGCCTTTACCCTGGGCCAGATTGACGCCTATGTCGCCACAGATACTACGGATAACGAGGTTGAGTGATGCAGATTGATGCGGGGCAGATTGTTCAGGCTGCCGGAATGGACGGCAACTATTATGCCGTACTCCATTGTCATGGGGCCGGGGGCTCGCTGCATCTGGTGCGCCTGCTGGCCGAAGCCCCGGACAATGGGCCGCAGTATGTGCCGCTGGGCGGTGACGCCTTTGCTGCGCCCGATCAGTCCCAGGCACTGGCCTGCGCAGACATATGGGAAACCCGCTCGCTGCCCTCTGCCCAAGCAGTTGCCACGGGCGCGCGCCTGACGCAAAACGCGGTTGACCGCGTGCTGCGCGCCATGGGTCGCTCTGTGGCGCGGGCGCATTACCACGCCGTGCACGCTCCCCGCCCCTTCAGGGCCGACCAGTCCCCTGTGCCCGTTTCCGGCAAGTGCTGGGGACCGGAAGAAATGGAAAGCCTGTGCGAGGCCTCGCTGGATTTCTGGCTGACCTCTGGCCGTTTTGGCGAAGCTTTTGAAAAAGCCTTTGCCGCCCACCTTGGACGAAGGTATGCCCTGGCCGTCAATTCCGGCTCTTCCGCAAACCTGCTGGCCATGGCGGCCCTATGCTCGCCGCTGCTCAAAGAGCGCAGGCTCATGCCCGGCGACGAGGTCATCACCGTTGCCGCAGGCTTTCCCACCACGGTGGCCCCGCTGGTGCAGCTGGGCCTGCTGCCTGTCTTTGTGGACGTAACCCCGCCCACCTACAATGCTGTTGCCGAGCAGGTTGCCGCAGCCGTTACGCCGCGCACACGCGCCATATTTATGGCACATACTCTGGGTAACCCCTTTGACCTTGCCGCGGTGCGGGCCGTAGCCCAAAAGCACGACCTCTGGCTGGTAGAAGACAGCTGTGACGCCCTCGGCTCTACCTACACCATGGACGGCAGCACGGGAATGTGCGGCAGTTTTGGGCATCTGGCCACGTTTTCATTCTATCCGGCCCACCACATGACCATGGGCGAAGGCGGAGCAGTGGTGTGCGACGATCCCCTGCTGCGCAAGATTGTTCTGTCACTGCGCGACTGGGGCCGCGACTGCTGGTGCGCCCCGGGCGTGGACGACACATGCAAGCGCCGCTACCAGTGGAAATTTCCCCTGCTGCCCGAGGGTTATGACCACAAATACGTGTATTCGCACCTTGGTTACAACCTGAAGATTACAGACATGCAGGCGGCTGTGGGGCTTGAGCAGCTCAAGCGGCTTGATGGATTTACGGCCATACGCAAGCGCAACTTTACCCTGCTCAGCGAAACACTGGCTCCGCTGGAAGGCGGCCCCCTCATGCTGCCCCGGGCGACCGAACACTCGGATCCATCGTGGTTTGGCTACCTGCTTACGGTAGACCCAGCCTGCAACCGTGAAGACCTGCTGCAATATCTCAACAGCCGCCGCATCGGCACGCGCCTGCTGTTTGCGGGCAACATGACGCGGCAACCCTGTTTTGAGGGTGTGCCCCACCGGGTTTTTGCCGATCTGCGCGGTACGGACCAAATCATGCGCCGCACCTTCTGGATTGGCCTCTACCCCGCCCTGACCGAAGACCATGTGCTGCACGCGGCGCAAGCCCTGCGCGACTATTTCAAAGTGTAAAAAACGCCTTTGGCAGGCGACCAGATACAACAGGGGCGAAGGTTCCGGCATATACCGGCACCTTCGCCCCTGAACCATTTCAAAACCGGTGCGGAATCTGCCCACGACAGGAGTCACCCATCAGGCAGGCATCCACACAAAGGATTGTTCGCTCTCTGTGGCAGCCCTAGCCCATGGCTCTTTGCAGACGGGCAAGGGTTTCCTGCTTGCCCAGAAACGCCATGATTTCATTAAGGTGCGAGCCTCCCATAAAACCCATGAGGGCCGTGCGCAGAGGCGGCGCAACCTCCTTGAATTTCAGTCCGTTGTCGGCAACATAGGCGTTGAGGGCAGCCTCGATGGCCTCGGCGGTAAAGGGTTCGCATGCGGCAAACACGGCCGCAAGGGCCTGCAAATGCGCCTTGCCCGTATCGGTAAAGTGCTTGGCGGTGTCTTTTTCCACATAACCGAGCTCCGCAGCGGGAACCACAAGCGGGCGGAAGGCCTCGCCCAGAGCCTTGAGGTTGTTGGCCCGCTCGCGAAACATGACGCACAACGGTTCCAGCTTTTCCTGCGGCAGGTTGCCAAGACCGGCTTCTTCCACAAAGGGAGCAACCAGAGTGGCAAGCTCCGCCAGAGGCAGCGCGCGCATAAAGTGCGCGTTGCACCATTCAAGCTTGGCCGGGTCAAAGGCTGCGGCGGCAGGGTTGAGGCTCGTGCCGTCAAAATATTCGATCAGCTCTTCCTTGGTAAACAGTTCCTGATCGCCGTGCGACCAGCCAAGCCGTACAAGGTAGTTGACCAGAGCCTGCGGCAACAGGCCATCCTGCTGGTATTCGATAACCGCCCTAGCGCCGTGGCGCTTGGAAAGCTTCTGCCGGTCGGGGCCAAGAATCATGGGCACATGGCCAAAACGCGGCACGGGCAGGCCAAGGGCTTCATAAATAAGTATCTGACGCGGGGTGTTGGAAACGTGGTCGTCGCCACGGATAACATGGGTGATGCCCATTTCGTAGTCGTCAACCACCACGGCCATGTTGTAGGTGGGCATGCCGTCGGCGCGGCGAATAACCATGTCGTCCAGTTCGGTGACGTCCACGGCAATCTTGCCCTTCACCAGATCGTCAAAAACCACTTTGCCGGCCACCGGAGCCTTGAGGCGCACGCAGTGCCCCTCGCCGGGGCCAAGATTCCTTTCGCGGCAGCGCCCGTTATAGCGCGGTTTGAGACCGTGCTGACGGGCTTCTTCGCGCATGGCTTCCACTTCTTCCGGGGTGCACGAGCACCAGTAAGCGTGGCCTGTTTCCAGCAGCTTGTCCACATAGCGGTTGTAAACCTCTGCCCGCTGGGTCTGGTAGGTCAGCTCGCCGTCCCAGTCCAGCCCAAGCCAGCGCATGGAGGCCAGAATGGAGTCGGTATATTCCTGCTTGGAACGCAGAAGATCGGTATCTTCAATGCGCAGGTGAAAACGGCCACCAGAGTGACGGGCCAAAAGCCAGCAAAAAATGGCGGTGCGGGCGCCGCCTATGTGCAGATGCCCCGTGGGGCTGGGTGCGAATCGGGTTACCACTTGAGTCATTTTGCTTTCCTTGAAACTGGCGTTGCAGGCAAGTTGGCGCATGGGCGGCGCGGTGTCAAGAGCCGCCTCAGCAGCCAGAGGGGGCATCGCCATCGCCAGGAAAGCGACAGCCCGGCTTCTCGCCCTCCGCGGTGTTCTGCATATCTGCCGGGCGCGGATTAAAAAGCTTGAGCGTGCGCGTGAGGTCTTCAAGATTCACAGGCTTGGTCAGGTGGGCGTTCATGCCTTCCTGAATGCTACGCTCTGCGTCGCCGCGCATGGCATAGGCAGTCATGGCGATGATGGGCACGGTTTCCGCGCCGGGCAGATTGCTGGCCCGTATGGCGCGTGTGGCCGAATAGCCGTCCATAATGGGCATCTGCACGTCCATGAGAATGATATCAATCTCAGGGCCGCGCATGGTCCAGATTTCTACGGCCTCCTGCCCGTTGATGGCAGAAACGCATTCAATGCCCATGCTTTCCAGCAGCACTTCCATAATCTCGCGGTTGATGTCGCCGTCTTCTGCCACCAGCACGCGCAGGCCGCGCAAGGAGCGGGCATCGGCGTCGGCGCTGTTTTCGTCCTTTTTCTGCTCGCCCTGCTCGTTGCACACTGCAAAGGGCAGCTCTACCCTAAAAACACTGCCCTTGCCGGGTTCGCTCTCAACCGTGATGCGTCCGCCCATCAGGGCCGTGAGACGGCGGCACAGCGAAAGACCAAGCCCCGTGCCACCAAAACGGCGGGTAATGGACGTATCTGCCTGTGAAAAAGGCGTAAACACCCGGGCAAGCTCATCGGCAGACATGCCGATGCCCTCGTCACTGACGACGCAGGCCAGCCGCACGCTGTCGCCCGCGTGCTCCAGCAGCTCAAAGGCCAGCCGCACAGTGCCACGCTCTGAAAACTTCAGCGCATTGCCACCCAGGTTGAGCAGAATCTGGCGCAGGCGCAGGGCATCGCCCGAAAGAAAGGGGGGAATGGCTGGGTCGATATAACTTTCGAGCGTAAAATCCTTGCCCTTGTGAACGGCCTTGGGCCCCAGCAGGGACATGACCGACTCCAGCTCTTTTTCTGGCTGAAAAGGCAGATTTTCGAGTTCCAGGTGATTGGCCTCGATCTTTGAAAAATCCAGCAGATCGTTGATGATATCGAGCAGCGATTCGCAGGTTGAGTGGATTTTTTCCACATAGTCGCGCTGCTGATCATTGAGAGGTGTATTGAGCACAAGGTGGGCCATGCCCATGATGCCGTTCATGGGCGTGCGTATCTCGTGGCTCATGTTTGCCAGAAAAATGCTCTTGGCAGCGTTGGCGGCCTCGGCACTCTCCTTGGCTTCGCGCAGTATGCGCTCGTGCTGTCGGGTTTCCGTCACATCGCTGGCATAGCCGGTTATGCGCAGCACGCCGGGCCCTGTTACCACCTCGTAGGCCAGTGCGTACCAGCGCAGCCCCTTGCGGGGGTGCGCCACGCGCAGTTCCAGATGTTCCTGCCCACCGGTTGGCCACAGGCCAGGCGAGCAGAGCTTGCGCCATTTGCCCTTGTCTTCGGCCACCACGCGCGACCCCATGCGCTCAAGCCTTTCTGCCGAGCTGGATGAGACATTTATGCCAAACTGCTCGTAAAACACGTCGTTGCCGGTGATATCCAGCTCGCCGCTTTCCAGCTGGGCTACTTCAAACACGCCCAGCCAGCCCAGCCGACAGGCCAGAGAAAGGCGCACGAGCCCCTCACGCAGGCTCTGGTGCGCCTCGTGCAGCTCTGTCATGTCCTGATGATAGCCAACAATCCGCACCACATCGTCATTGTCGCCGCTTATGCGCCGCCCGCCGCAACGTACGGGAACCAGCCCCCACGAGGGGTGGTTGTAAAGATAGCGCACCTCGTGCATGGCGGTATCGGCTACAAAGTCGTCGTGGAGGGCCCACAGATGGGGGCGGGAACGGGCATCGATCCTGTCTACCCAAAAATTGAAACATGCGTCGGGGGTCATGTCTTCGCTGGCGCCAAGCAGACGCAGAGTCACCGGATTGGCTATCATGCGCACATGGCCGGTGTTTCTGTCGATCTCGATTACCCACAGTCCAACATTGGCCGCGGCTAGGGCCTCGCGGTTCCAGTCGTCGTTGCGGGACACGTCTTTTCCTGCGCCGTGTGCGGTCATATCTCCCCCATTTTCATACTTCCATCCATAGCTGTTTTATCCAGCCAGCACAATGCCGACCAGGTTTTCGATTACTTGACCAGCAGAGGCAAGAGCCCGGCATAAAAACAAAAAATACATGCAATGCCACGCAGTTGTCACGCACGACGCTTGCATGGCGACGCGCAGGGTGCTAGCGTTTCCTACTGCCACCCAAAACACAATTGCAGCGAAAGGCCCGCAAACGAAAGGCCTTTCAGGCTCGACAGCCAGAGGAATACCAGATGAAAGATACCACTGTGGTGATCAAATACGGCGGCCACGCCATGGACAAACCCGATCTCAGCTCGGCCTTTGCCACCGACCTTGCCCAGCTCTCTGAACAGGGAATGAGCTTTGTGGTCGTACACGGCGGCGGCCCGCAGATTTCGTCGCTGCTCAAGCGTCTGAACATCGAAAGCCACTTTGTGGACGGCCTGCGCGTTACCGACGTCGCCACCATGGAAGCCGCCGAAATGGTTCTGTGCGGGCAGGTGAACAAGGCCGTTGTGAACGAATTTGCCCAGCAGGGCGTGCGCGCTGCCGGTATTTCTGGCCGCGACGGCGGCCTGCTGCGAGCCACTGTCAAAAACCCTGCCCTGGGTCTTGTGGGCACGGTGGAAGCCGTTGACCCCAGCCTGCCCCGCTGCCTGCTGGACGCGGGCTTTGTGCCCGTGGTGGCCCCTGTGGCCTCCGGCCCGGACGGCAAGGCTCTGAACATCAACGCCGATACGGCGGCTGGCGCGCTGGCCGGAGCCATCGGGGCGGAATATTTTGTGCTGATCAGCGACGTACCCGGCGTACTGGACGGCGATGGCAGGCTCATACCCAGCCTCAACCGCAAGGAAATACAGCGCCTGCGCGATGCCGGTGTGATCACCGGCGGCATGATTCCCAAGGTGGAGGCCTGCCTCAACGCTCTGGACGCTGGCTGCCAGCGCGCCCTCATTCTTGATGGCCGCGCGCCCTCAAGCCTGCGACGCTACCTGCTGGACGACGCGCCTCTGGGCACGGTTGTGACCAACTAGCCCACCCCGCCCGCAATAAATCAAGGCCCGGAACCGCACGGCGCACATGGACTGCGCCAACAGGTTCCGGGCCTTTCGTATTTCAGAAGTACCTGTGCTCAGCGGCCCCGCCGCACCCACCATTCGCGTTCCACCTGCCCATACCACCAGCGGTTGTGGTCTGCGCGCAGCACGGCCTCGGCCACCTGCCGGGCCGCAGGGCTGCGCAGGCGCTTGACCGCGCTCTCCAGCCACTGCTCCGCAAAGGCATTGCCCTTGTCGAGCTCTGCCTTGAGGTTGCAGATAAGATCGAGCTGATCGGCATCGTGCGCCAGCAGGGCCTCGCGGCTGGAATCTTCTTCCAGCTCGTCCCACAGGGGCAACACGTCTTCTTCCAGCCCGGTGCCCTGCACGCAGTCTTCCAGCGCCTTGCGGGCCTGACACTGCGCGTAGCGGTGGTTCACATAGTTCAGGTCGCCGGTGCGCGCCTCGTGCAGGTCATGGAACAGGCACAGATAGGTCACCCGCGCCGGGTCCATGTTGCACATGCGGGCCAGCACGTAGCCCATGACGCTCACCCGGTAGGAATGTTCGGCCACGTTCTCGTGCCCGGTGCCCAAAAAGGCATAACCCGTGCGCGGGGTGTGCCGCAGCATACCCACCTCGTTAAAAAAATCCGCCAGCCGGTCAAGCCGCTCGGCACTCACGTCCTCAGCCGCAAACTCGCCGTTGTCGCTCTTGAAATCATTCATGCCTTTCCATACCGACACCGGCGGCCTGTGGCAAGGATGCCGCATCAGTTGCTGTACAGGGCCTCGCCGTCTTTCACCTCAATGGTTACAATCTGTGAAGTGGCGGAATTGTTCTGCACGTCTGTCATTTCAAACATGAACATAAACTGCCCGTCGCCCATGTCCGTATCCGCAAAAGTCACTTTTTTTCCAAGGGTAAAGGTATCGACCTCCACCTCCTGGAAGTCGCCGTCCTCGTCGTCCATGCGCATGGCAAGAAGAATGGTGGTGACCTTGTCGCCCGCCTTGAGCCTGATCAGCGCCTTATCCTTCATCTCCACTTCCTGAACGCGACGCGCGCCAAGAATCTTGTATTCTTTGGCGGTGAAATCATAGACCACGATAAGGTTACAACGCACCCCGTTCAGTTTGATGGGCACAACGTAGTGGTTTATCCCATCGTCCTGATTCGTGATTTCAAGATAGACAAGGTGGTCATCAAGAGCCGCCCACTTTCCCTGAAAGTTGTCCTTGAACACGCCCTTTGCCCAGTCGGCCTCCATGTCGGCATCCTTACCCAGCAGCATGATAAGGTTGTCTTCAAGGCTGTAATACGCAAGGTAAAACTGCACGCTGTCCAGAAACTTGACGCGCTCGGGGCCAAGATTGAGCCGCGCCTCGCCGCCTTCGCCGATTGTTACCTCAACGTCCTCAAGGCTTGAGATATCCAGCGGCTTGAGCGGCACAACAGAAGACACCACCGCGTTGGCCGCCTGACCGAGGAGGGCTGCAACGCTGCCGGGCGACTGGTTTTCAGCCGCCTGACCGCCAAGGATGGAGGCCAAACCTGCCTGCAAGGCTCCCAATGGAGATTGCCCGCCAGCCTGCTGAGGGGCCGGAGGCTCGGGCTTGGGGGCATCGGGTTTAGGCGTTTCGGGCTGTGCTTCGCCGGGGGCATTTTCTTCTTGTTCGAGGGCGGCGGTTATGTCTGTGGAGATGCGGTCGAGATGCTTTGCGGCGCTGTCCGTATCGAGAAAACCCATTTGCAGCCCATTGAGTACCAGAAACGTGGTGATGTTCCCGGCCTGCATCATGGTGGAAAATCCCGCCTTGCTGCCGTCAAAGGGATAGTAACAGGAAAGCCCCGAGGGTGACCGGTAGGGGCCATGAACCTTGTAGACAACCGCTTCGCTCAGGGCATCCAGAAAATGCGGCGCAAATTCGGGCAACGTCGTTTTCATCCGTCGCACAAGCGCGCCCAGATCCACCATGTTGGTGTAGCCCTCGGAGCGCGAGTTGACGTAGTTTTCAGAAGCCTTGGCCTGTCTGCCGTAGGCTGCGTAAAAGCTGTCGTCCTCCATGGCAAGGGAAACAGCCTCAAGCCCCAGCGCATTATAGGCCAGATTCACAAAGGGAATTTTTGCAAGATTGATGAGTGAGAGGGTGGCGTTTCCTGCCGTTTGGGCCTCTTCGCAGCCTTCAAGATAGGTATCGCATATTATCTTGCCCAATGCTTCCGGGCTTATGGAGGTGTCGGCCCCCACGGCGTTCATCCAGGCTGTGTATTGCCAGCCGTTGGCTGGCTCCACCTCTTGCGAGGCAACCATGTATTTTGCAAAACCGTTTACAGCGCTGGCCGTGTCGAGCGTGGCCATCAGACAGGCATCAAAACCAATGATTTCAAATGGCGGGCGGGCGGCTGAAGCCGTGTACACCTGTTTGAAAGAATTGCGTATTTCCTTGAGCGAAAGGGCATCGAACTCATAATTCTCGTCGTTGGCCACACCGCCGATGCTGCCGCCCCCGTGGTCCCAAAAGACAAAAACCTGGTGGTCTGCGCTGTAATTTTCTTTGCAAAAGGCAAGAAAGGAGGTGAGCGTTTTTTCATCCCCCATGCTCGCCTGCGGCAGTTTGCCCACCAGCTCAAGCTTTCCCCGATGGTAGACATAGCGGCTGATATTTTTTGCGCTGATACCCGGCCTGTGCCACTTGCTGGCACCCCCGGTCTGTATGATCACCTTTACGTTATCTGGCAGGCGGGCCTTGAGCAGTTCGGCCAGATCGGCGGAGGCCGCGCCGTCCTCCGATTCAAGGTTGCTGCCGCACAGATACCAGTACACGGCCCATGTTTCTGCGGCACGGACAATCAACGGGCATGCAAGCAACAGCAGAACAGGTAGTACGCACGCGGTGCATACCTTGAAGGTGCGGAGAATTTTTTTCGGCATACCGTGTGTTGATTCCCTGTTTGCGGGGTTATATTGCCAAAAGGCTATGACCTGTAAGCTGTCAAAATGCCTCAAGACGGGCCTGCGCGTCCGCATCACCCTGGCGGGCGGCCTTGCCGTACCAGTAAAGGGCTTTTTCCCTGTTTCTGTCCACCCCGTCCCCCCGTCTCGTAGCTGCGCGCAAGGTTGTACGGGGCTGTGGCGTAGCCCTGCTGCGCCTGCTCGAACATATGACCGAGGCTGGCGCAGAGGCTGTTTGCGCAAGAGGAGAGAACCGCGCTACGGCCCAATCCCCCTGCGGCATTCTGGCCGTCTGAAGGGGTGGGCAGCTCTGCCGCCCGTTCCGCACCCTGTGGCAATGCGTCCATAAAAATGGAAGATGCACCGCTCAGGGCAGGCACAGATGCCGCACACAAGCCAGCCACGCCCCCACGGCCACATATAAAAGCAAGGCAGACTATAATGCCGCGCATATGCGCACCGTTACAGCAGCACCAGGGGAATACCCACCTGCAGCAGCACGGCAGCCAGCAGGGCCAGCCAGCGCAAAGCACCAAGCGAAGCAGGGGCAACTCCCTGCCAGAGGGACAAAAGCCCCTGCAGAGTGCGCTTGAGAGTCCACACAAGGTAGAGCAGAACCGAGCCGCACATAAAGGCAATCAGGGCCTTGCTGCCAGGGATAGCCCAGAACTGGCGCAGCATTTCCAGCGGCGGCTTATCACCGGAAGAAAGCTCGTCAAGCTTTGCCATTATCGTGGGGTCATTGCCCATCCAGCCAGCCACGCCCGCAATACCGCCAATGCCCAAACCGGCAAGCAGCAGCGCCAGCCAGACCGTATTCACCTGCCACTGCGCCTGGGCGCATTCGGCCAGCGATCCTTCCTTGCGGGCCTGACGGCGCTGGTAATAGCCAAGAGCCAATGCGGCCACGCCAGCCCAGAGCAACAGGCTCCAGTAGAGTGAAAAAGAAAAAAGAAGCAGCAGAACATAGCCCGCCCAGATCATTCCACTGACACGAGTGCTGGAATCATTCATCGACAGTTTCTCCATAACTAGATTTTCACCGGGTACGACAGTGCCCCAGAATCCCAGCAGCTTTTTCCTTCAATTTGTTGGCGAGCGGTATCACCTAAAATGACCTTTATGCAAAAAAAATTATCACCCAATGGGGTGGCAATCCGGTTTACGGCCCGGACCAAACGCGTCGCAGCCCTCAGGGCAGAGCCTGAAGGTGGGCGTTTTTCCATTGGGCATGCTGTTATTATTTTTTCGCGCCGCACACGGGCAACAAAGCAACAGGCTAAAATTTAAATACTTTTTTAAGAACTACTTCTGCGTTCACCCGCAAGTGTGAGCAACAGAATGCAAAATAGAACATTAAGGTGATGTGCATAACCATGACCGAAGTGTAGGCCTAATCGCGTTGTTGAGGCCATGAAGAGGTGATGCCTGCTGCCTGCGGGGAAAGCAGCGCTTTTGCCGGGCATTCACCCCAGGGCCAGCCGCACGAATATCTTCGGATAATCTGGGTTACGTTCAAATATCAATTGGAGACGGAGGAAATGATGAAAAAGTATCTGTTGGCTGCACTGACCGTTGTTATGCTGGGAGCTGCCCCTTTTGCAGCCCATGCAGCAGAACAGGATGTGGCAAAAATCACCTGCAAGGAATTTCTGGCTGACAAGCAGAACATCAGCATGATGGTGATGTGGATTGACGGTTACATGAGCGGCAAAAGCGGCAATACCTCCATCAGCGACCAGTGGATGGAAAAGCTGGGAACCCACCTCGGCACATACTGCGCCAAGAACCCCGCAAAGACCATTATGGATGCCATTGAAGCTGTACCCGAATAGCCCCTGCTGCCCGCGGACATTCAAATTCACCATCCGACTTAGCTGATATGGAGATCTGCATATGAAGCGTTTTATCCTTTCTTTTGTCGCAGGGCTGATGCTCATGGGTTTCAGCGCTGGCGCTGCCCTTGCCCAGGAAATTATTGTTGCCAATGGCACGGGCTTTACCATCCAGCGGCTTGGCCTTGTTGATTCGAACGCGGGCGGCAATGCCCAGGACCTGCTGGGCAATGACACTCTCGCCAACGGCGAGGGGCTTAAAATCCGCATCAACGGCAGCCCCAAGGGTTGGGAGCTGATCGCCGTTGACAACGAGGGCGCTCAGGTAAACTGGCAAAACCTCGACCTTACCGGCGTGAGCAAAATCACCCTGCGCGGCGATGGTTCGGCTAACCTGGAATAGCCAGCGTTTGCAGAGTTAGCGCCGCTGCCCCACTGCTTCAGGCAGGTTTGGCAGCCACATGAGTGAAGAGGAATGAGCCCGGGCATATGCCCGGGCCACGCCCCGGGGCTCATTCCTCTGGCCTGCCTGTGGGCAGGGGTACCCTGTTGCTGTCCATGACCTCAGGCTTTACCAACAGCAACAGACGGTCTGCCATTTTCAGACATCTTGTATTGTGACATCTGACCAGCACGGCACCCACCAAATCGAACACCAGATATATGATTTTACTATTGACCCGCAATAAATGTGGTGTTCTTCTAGAGGGTATTGAAATTGTAACTGCTTATCTGATCACAAGTCACACAGACATTTCGGAGAAACAATGGAATCAGGCAAAAAGGGATTGCCCGTCCTTTCCGGCGTGGGCATTGCCAGCCTGTTGGCAGCCCAGTTTGTAATTTTTCTTGAAGGCCGGGGACTTGGCATTGTCTCTTTTTCGCTTCAGAACGCGGTCGCCGGATTTTGCGGCGGCATCATTCTGGGTGGGCTACTTTTTTCAACATGGCTGCCCAAACGCTTTGGTTCCCCGTGCGCCGTGGCTCTCACCCTTTTGAGTGCGCTACTCTGGTCCGCTGGCATATTTCAGAACAATGAAATCTTCTCCTACGGCGCCTGCTTTTGGGGAGGGGTTGTCCTGCCACCCCTGCTGAAAAGTTTCTTTTCCCGCAGCTCTTCGCCCGGGTTTCATATGGGCATTGCCTTTGCCGCCGGGGATTTTTTCTGGCTTTTTCTGTATATTGTTCCCCTTTCAGACGATGCCGTGCAATGGCTGTTGCTCTGCCTTCAGTTTATCAGCGGCAGCATGGCGGCCATTTGCCTGTTCAAGGAACAGCCGCCAGCCGAGGGCATGGAAATTGTGCGCAAGTCAGACAAGCTGACAAGCATCTCTCTTCGCTATCTGACCATCATCGCCTTTATATTTTTTCTTTTAAATGCCTTTATTGACATAACTTTTTATCGAATACACAGCCAGGCTTTTCCCATACCCGCACAGGTGCACCTGTACACATGGCTGGCCTATCCCATTGTTGGCCTGCTGATCGACAAATACGGTACAGACATGCGGCTGCTGCTTGTTTGCATCGGCGGGGTGATTCTTTCACCCACCCTGGTGGTCATTACAGAGGGCACCATAGTCTACTGGCTTATTTATGTGATTGACCTTGTTTGCAGGGGCGTCGCGCAGCTTTATTTTCTGCTTGTATTCGCGCAGATCGGCAGGCAGTCGCCAAGGCGCGGCCTTATTTCGGCCATTCCCTATGTGGCAATGCTTATGGCCTTTTTGTGTGTTTACCGGTTTGTGGAGCACTTTCCCGGTACGGTACCCATTGCTTTCTGGTGTCTTTTTCTCACCACGGCCTTCAGCTATGTGAGCTCACGCATCCAGTACGCGCTCACGCTTTCGGGTGTGTCAAAAACCCCCTCTGCAGAAAAGGCGGGCACGCAGGAATTCGCGGCCTTCAGGTCGCCCGAGCCACACAAGAATGTACGCTGCCGGGCAGACAGCGTTGCGGACTTTGCCCTGAAATATGGCATTTCGCTAAGGGAACGGGACGTTTTGTGTCTGATTCTGGAAGGATGCGATACCGCAGCCATCTGCGACCAGCTGCATATTTCTGAAAACACGCTCAAAACGCACATCCGGCAGATTTTGCGCAAGACAGAAACACGCAACAGAAACGCGTTGCTGGTGCTCTTTTTTAATGAGGAAAATTCGGAAAAAGAAGCTGCTGCCCCGCTCGAGAGCTTCTAACAGCGCTGGACAGATCGTGATACCGTCAGGGAAGCCACAGACGTGGCATTTCTCTATTGAGGGGCGTCTTCTGGTTGCAGTAATGAAAAATGCAACTGGCCCGCCACATACCATACGTGGGTGATATCTGGCCGCAAACGTCTGAACAGCTTGTAAGCCTGGCGCGACCTGTAGCCATACTGGCAGTGCAGCAGCACCGCAGTCTTCTGTGGAATGTCTTTTACCAGATGATGAAAGGCGTACAGAGGCATATTTACGGCATTGGGAAGATGCCCGTCGGCAAATTCCTTCTGACTGCGCACGTCAATAACAAGCATGTCTGTCGCCAGGCGCATATATCTGCGGGCTTCTTCCGGTGACAGGGCAGCAGAGGCCCCCGCACCTTCATCCGCTGGAACAGCAAACCGCCAGTAAGCAAACGTCTCAACGCAGGCAATCACCAGCAGCACCGCCAGAATCTTCAGCAGCCGCGCGTTACCGCCTGCGACCGGGTTCAGGGCAATGCCATTTTCTGCTGTTTCCATTGCAAACCTCTATTGCCAAGGCCTTTCGGCAGTCCTTCCTTTCAAACCGCAAATTGCAATGCCCTTGCGGGCAACCTATCTACCACACTCATCGTGTGCGGCATATAATTTTTCCCTGCTTTTTGCAGGCCGAGGGGCTTTGTGCCCTTTGACAAAGCCAGCGTGTAAAAGGCCCCGATCACTCAAGCCCGTATTTGCGGAGCTTATTGTGCAACGTTGCCCTCGTAATCCCCAGCTGCCGCGCCGCCTCGCTCTTGTTATCGCCAGTCTGGCGCAGGGTTTCCTCGATGGCGCGGCGTTCAACCGTATCGAGGGGCAGGCCCGCCAGCGAGGCATCGACCTCGGGCTGGCGTTCGTCCACCGGAGTGGGGCCGGTGACCACTGAGGGCAGCTCGCGCTCGGTGATGAGGTCGCCGTTACAGAGAATAACCGCCCGCTCCACGGCATTTTCCAGCTCACGCACATTGCCGGGCCAGGCGTAGCGCAACATGCTTGCCAGAGCCTGAGGCGAAAAGCCGCGCACACTTTTGCGGTTGCGGTTGGCGAAACGCTCCAGAAAATGGGCGGCAAGCACGGGAATATCCTCCGCCCTTTCCCGCAGGGGCGGCACTTCTATGCAGATAACATTGAGGCGAAAATAGAGATCCTCGCGAAAACGCTTTTGGGTCACTTCTTCGCGCAGGTCACGGTTGGTGGCTGCAATAACACGCACGTCCACGGTTATGGCGGCGTCGGCCCCAACGCGCTGCACCTCGCCCTGTTGAAGGGCGCGCAGCAGCTTTGACTGAAGGGTGAGCGGCATTTCACCTATTTCGTCCAGAAAGAGCGTGCCGCCGTTGGCCTGGGCAAAACGCCCTTCGCGGCGCCGGTCAGCCCCCGTAAACGAACCTTTTTCATGCCCAAACAGCTCTGATTCCAGCAAATTTTCCGCCAACGCCGCGCAGTTTACCGTTACCAGAGATTTTTCTGCCCTGGTACTCGCGCTGTGCAGGGCACGGGCCACCAGCTCTTTGCCTGTGCCCGATTCGCCGGTGATGAGCACCGTGGCCTCGGTGGGCGCAACGGTGGCGATAATTTCCTGCATGGCCCGGATGGGCGCACTGCGGCCAAGAATTCCAGGGCGTGTGGCGGCATCGCTGAGCTGGCGGCGCAGCTCGCGGTTTTCCACACTGAGACGCGAGTGCTCAATGGCTTTTTCAAGCGTGTGCCTGAGCGCCTCAAAGTCGAGCGGTTTGACCAGATAGTCGTATGCGCCCAGACGCAGGGCCTCCACTGCGGTTTCCACAGACGAATAGGCCGTCATGAGCACAACGGGCAGGGCCGGATTGTATTCCAGAATATTCTTGAGCGCGTGTATGCCGTCCATGCGCGCCATACGCACGTCGGTCAGCACGGCGTCAAAGGACTTTTCGCGCACAAGGCTCACGGCCTCGTCACCGTCGGTGGCTTCTTCCACGGCGTATCCCCACGAACGCAGCATGGTTCGCAGCATGCCACGGTGGGCGTCGTCATCGTCTACAACCAGAATACAGGTGCTCACTGTTTCCTCACTTTATGCTTGGCAACCAGTCTCAACTCAGTCTGCCCGCTTGGCCTTGGCCACATCGTCCTGAGCCGCGCGGGGCAGCCAGATGCTGAACGTGGTTTCGCCGCGCCGCGATGCCTGCGCAGGGCGCGAGACAACACTGATCTCACCGTCGTGGGCTTCAACAATCTTGTGGACCATTGCCAGCCCAAGGCCCGTTCCCTGCCCCTTGGTGGTAAAATAGGGGTCAAAAATGTGCGGCAGCTGGGCGGGCTCGATACCTGTGCCGTTGTCGCGCACCATCAGGCACACACGCCCCTTGCGCTCCACAATGGCCAGCGTGAGCTGACCGCCCTCGGGCATGGCGTCCAGGGCATTGAGGCAGAGGTTCAGCAGGGCCTGACCCATGCGTTCCGGGTCAGCCATGGCCAGCGGCACGCGCTTGGGCGCGCGGCAGACAATCTTTACGCCCCTTTTTTCCGCATCCTGATGCACAAGCCGGGTGACATGGTCTACCACAAGCTTGAGATCCGCGGGGTGGGGGCTTACATCACTGGGCCGTGAAAGGCCTATAAGATCCATAATTACGCGATTGAGACGGTCAACCTCGTGCACCATTACATTGGCCGCCTCGCGGTCTTCGCTGCCCTCGGGAAAGCGCTGGCCGAAGTAGGTGGCGTAGCCTTTGATGGAACTGAGCGGATTGCGGATTTCGTGTGCAACGCCCGCGGCCAGATTGCCCACGGCGGCCAGCTTTTCCTTGCGGCGCACTTCTTCTTCGAGGCGACGCACCTTGCCCTCGGCCATACGCTGACGCTGCCGCGATTCACGCGCGCGTTCCGCATAATACAGGGCCACCAGACAGGCCAGACCCACCAGCAGGGTTACGGCGGCCAGCATGGCCACATAGTCGCGGTTCTGGCTGCGGGTTATTTCAAAGGGTGAAAGATCAAGCCCCAGAAATATGACAGGCAGGGGAAAACCCCTTGGCAGGTCACGCATGCCCGGCGAAAACTGCCGGTACACCGCAAACACGCGCCGCCCCTCCATGCGCATGATGCCCCAGTGGGGCAGCATGTCGGGCGCAAGCTCGTGCATGATGCTGTCGTCGGCTTCGCGGCCGCCCACCTGCAATATTTCACCAAGCCGGGCCGGATTGCTGTGGGCCACAATGGTTCCATCAGGCATGGTAACGGCCACAAAAACAATGCCGGGGCTGTCGGCCATTTCTTCCAGCAGCACCTGCAGGCGCACGCCAGCCTCGCTGCGCATGCCCGACCGCAAAATGCTTTCAAAGGCGATAATCAGCGACGAGCCCTTTTCTGCCAGCAGGCGGGCCATGGCCGCCTCGCTGCGGTCAATGGAAATAAGCGTCAGCAGGGTAACCATGAGCGCCAGCACAACCGCCGCGCCGCCCAGCAGCAGCCCCAGCGGGGTGCGCGCCGCAACATAGGCCGCCTGCGATATTTTTGCCGTATCGGCCTGCGCTGTTGACGCAGAACCGGAACGTGCGGGCTCTGGCACTTTTTTTTCAGAAGTGGTGTTTTCCATATTCATAGGCATTTGCTCGGCATTATTTCACTGGCCGCAGGGATTGTCTCTATCCGGTCAAAAAATTTGCACGCTTCTTGCAAGATATTTTGCATTCCTTGTGCCCACAAAGCCAGGAACCTTGCCACCCCGCTCAGTGCTTGGTATGAAAGCGGGACGAGTTTATTTTCCAGAAGGTCTTTTATGATGAAACCCCTTCTTTCCCTTTGTGTTCTGGCCAGTCTTTGTCTTCCCCAACCAACGGCGGCAGATCAGACCGACTATGCGGAATATACGCCTGTGCCGGGCAGCCCGGCTGGCACCCACCCTGCAGATATGCGCGCGTGGCTGCAACAGCTTTCGCCCCCGCAGAGGGCCAAGGCACAGGCTGTAATTGACGAATACACTCCAAAGGTGAACGAGCTGCGCAAAAGCATCATGCAGAAAAAAAACGAGCTCGCGCACCTGAGTTATAACCAGAATACCTCGCCCGAAACCCTGCCCCGCCTGGGGCATGAGCTGCAACAGCTACGGGATGAACTGCGCGACCTTCTGCAACGAGCAGACCAGCGCATGGGCAACGAGGTTGGCGTTCCGCTTGGCAGCCCGCAAACGCGGGGATGCAGCATGGAATATCCCGGTCTGTCTACTTCCGCCAGCAAATAACCGCGACTGCACACTCGCATCAGCACGCGCCCGCCATCAAGGTGGGCGCGTTTTTTATGCGCGCGGACTCAAACGGCCTGTAAGAAAATTATGCAGATGTACAAATTTTATACATGGCTAACCCTTCAATGTATAAAAAACATACGCTTCCCGGCCAGCGCACGCAACGCAAAACCCGGCTGACACTGTAACCATTTATTTTTAAAGATAAAACGTACTTTGGCACGGGCATTGCTTTATAGCAAGCAAACGTTGCAAGAACAACGAACCCATATACAACGAATTTTGATGAGGTAGCTTTCCATGAAATCCAAAAACATCGCCATTGCAACCATACTTGCAGCAACCCTGATGGGAAGTGCCATCACTGTTTACAGCCAGCCGGCCCCCGCGGGCGATATGCCTGAAGGCATGCGGGAAATGGGCGGCTGCCAGGGCGAAATGCCCTGCCCCGGCATGCAGGGACACGGCATGCACGGCATGATGGGCCGAGGCGCTTATACTCCTGAACAACTGCAAAAATATGATGCAATTGTGGCCGATTTCGCCAAGCAGATGGAACCTGTGAAAGACCAGATGTTCATTAAAAGGCAAGAGCTGCGCGCCCTGCAAAATGCGGCCAACCCCGACATAGCGGCTGTGCGCGCCACTGCGACTGAAATGCTGCAGCTCAGAAAACAGCTTGGTCAACTGCACGACACCATGACCCAGCGCATTGAAAAAGAAGTGGGCAAGCCTGCGGCCGCCACGCCGAAAAAGGATGCCCCTGCTCAGGCCAAACATCAGCACGGCGCGGCCCAATAGCCACTAACCCATATTGCCGCTCCCAACACGTCCGCCCATGGCGGTGTACATATAAAGCCTCCTACAGTGAAACCTTTCCGTTATGCCCCTACCCCCAAGGGGGCATAACGGAGCCTCCAAAAAACCTCCTCCTTTGAACAGAACCTTATAACCATCAACACCCTCCCTCCCTTCTCGGCCGCCGGGTCCCCCCCGGCGGCCGCGCACGGGGATG
>NZ_WASP01000007.1:154969-160722 GCF_009712225.1 Desulfovibrio sp.
CCCGCCCGCCGTCGCCCCGGCGGGGGCCGCCTCCTTTTATGCGCCGGGCAAAACCGAACGGCGTCAGAAACAGGCACAGCCTGCGAGCAGGCGGCGGATTGCGGATGGGGATAGCCTTCGGACAAAAGGTAAAATCAGGGCCGGGACGAGATCAGCAGTATCTGAGGTTGCGTCTGCTCCTCAAAGGCTACCGCACGCAGGCCCAGAGCCGCCCACGCCGCGCGCAGTTCACCACGCGCACCCCAAAAGAAGCCTTGAACAGCCCGGGGTAGACACAGGGCAAAGCCATTTTCTTCCAGCCATTTCTGCCGCGCAGCCGAGGCCGTCAGCGCCTCGCGCACGGCCAGCAGCAGGGCACGCCCCTTTACCCTGCCGCCCAGTTCTCCATCCACCGGCCCGGCCAGCACGGCCTCGGCCAGGCCTTCCTCCGGCGCAAGCCCCATACGGATTACCGGCACGCCTGCGCGCATGGCCGCAAGCCAGCCCTGCGCCAGAGCATCAAGCGTTGCCTCCAGCGGCCAGGGCGCATAGCTGCCCTCGCGCCACATAGCGGCAAGCCCCGTGCCCTCAAGCACCAGGCAGGGATAAAAACGCAACATGTGCGCACCGGCAGCCAAAGCCGCAGGCACGTCATCGGCAAAATCGCCGGGTGTGTGCCCGGGCATGCCGGGCAAAAGCTGCACTCCAAGTTTCAGGCCAGCTGCCAGCACAGCTGCACAGGCCTCAAGAGCTGTTGCGCCGGTGTATCCCCGACGAGAAGCCGCAAGCGCGCGGTCGGCAAAACTTTGCACGCCCAGTTCCACCACGCCGCAGCCAGCGTCACGCAAACGCTCAAGTACGGCGGCATCTACCCTGTCGGGACGGGTAGAACAGCGAAACGTGCTGATCCAGCCCCGCCCCATGGCCTCGCGGGCCATGCTCAGGCAGGCGGCGAGCTCGTGTTCGGGCAGGGCGGTAAAGGTTCCACCGTAAAAAGCCAGTTCCGCCGGCGGCTGACCCGTTTCGTACCTTTGGCGCAGGTTTTGCCGCGTGTTATTCAATATCTCTTCAATGCTTTTGCCTGCCTGCGGGATTGAGGGCTGCCCGTTTGCAGCCTGCATGCCGGCAGCTTGCCCGGTTGCGGGCTGGTGCTGGCGGGCATCGGCCAGGCCGGTGTGCACAAGGCCCGTCTGCACATCCTGCGCACAAAACACGCAACGCACCGGGCACCCCCGAAAAGGCAAAAACACCGGCACAACGGCCTGACGCGCTGGCGACTGCCGGGGTGCCGTCACGCTCTCTCCGTAGCCCCACTGAATAGGCACCGATTCCTTGTGTAAAGAATCACAAAAATGCTGCAAATTCTCTGCATTATCGAGCGGGATACTCCGATAAAGGGGTGCGTTGGCGTCCACAAAATCGGGGGACAAAAACTTTTTTTTGCGGGGCATAAGTGCTCACTGACTGTGAAACGGTATGTGGAGCGCATCGGACGGAAATGGGCATGCAGGTGAAATTTTTAAAAAAACCTTGCTCTGCTTGTAAGTTGCGTGTATTTTACACAAAAGTTCCGTTCGTGTGAAGCTGACGACCATTGCTGCGGGGCATCGGGAACACGGGGTTCCATTAAGCCATACCAGCGCACTGCGCCGGAGAGCACTATGAAAAAAACACTGACCAAAGCGGACATCGTGGAGGCCATCTACGAAGAAACGGACAAGAACCGCGTAGATGTCAAGAACGTGGTCGAAAAACTGTTGGAGATCATGAAGGTCGCCATTAAAAAGGACCGGGCCCTGCTGATCAGCGGGTTCGGCAAGTTTGAGTGTTACGACAAGGCCTCCCGCAAGGGCCGCAATCCCAAGACAGATGAAACCATCACCCTGCCGCCGCGCAAGGTAATGGTGTTCCGGCTTTCGCGCAAACTGCGCGCAGAGCTGAACCCCTAGGCAAACTGCGGAGCCTCGGCAGCTAGCATGCCGGTAGGGGCGCGTGTGACGCGTTTCTTGTCGTGCGCGCTTTTTTCTTTGCCTTTTTTCAGCAGATTGCGTCCGCTGGCCTCTGGCGTCAAGCACGCCCGGCTTACCGAACGCACAGACTGAATGCCAACCCCACCGTTAATGATGGGGGGCTTGGCAGCACGCAAAGGCAAAGGATCCGGCATTGTTGCGCCGCCAGCGCTACGCAGCACACCCAACGCCGCGCCTTGCGGCAGAATACTGGCTGACGCCGAGCGGCGGGCATGTCCACGCCGCCCAACGGGAGTCGCGCATGCTTTTCAACTCGTATTCCTTCCTTTTTGCCTTTCTACCCCTGCTGCTGGTTTGCTGGCGATTGGCCCAGGGCTATGGCCCCACGGGGCTGGCGCTGGTGCTGCTGGCTTTCTCCACGGTATTTTACGGACTGTGGGGCCTGCCGTTTCTCATCATGCTGGCAGTGATCCTGGGCATGAACTACGCTTTTGCCCTTGCGCTGGCTGCACCAGATCCGGAACCGGCGCAGAGCGCCGATGCGCCGCAGGAGGCAGCCGGAACAGGGGATGAAGCCAAGGCCGAAAGCACCTGCATGTGCGGCTCGCGCAAGCAGAGCGGCTGCCGGTTCCGCCTGAGCCGCAAAGGCCTGCTGACCGTGGCTCTGGTGCTCAACCTGCTGCCCCTGCTGTGGTTCAAGTATTCTGCCTTTTTTGCCCAGAACATCGCCGCCCTGCTGCATGTTCAATGGCACTTTACCTCGCCGGGGCTGCCCCTGGGCATTTCTTTTTACACCTTTATACAGATTGCATGGCTGGTGAGCGTGTACCGCGGCCAGGTTACGCCCCAGGGCTTTACCCGCCACGCGCTGTTTTCCGCCTGTTTTCCCTATGTCATTTCTGGCCCCATCGTGCGTTACGAGCAGATGGGACCGCAATTTGACACGCTGGCCCCCACCAACGCAGAAAACCTGGCCCGGGGCTTTACCCTGTTTACCATCGGCATGGTTAAAAAGGTTTTGCTGGCCGACAGCATAGCCCTTTATGCCGACTCGGTATTCAACGCCGCCGAAAAGGCCTTTCCGCTCAGCGGCGGCGAGGCGTGGCTTGGTTCGCTGTGCTACACCTTCCAGCTGTATTTTGACTTTTCGGGTTATACAGACATGGCCATTGGCCTTGGCCTCATGCTGGGCCTCATGCTGCCGGAAAACTTTGATTCGCCTTACAAATCCACGGGCATTGTGGACTTCTGGCGGCGCTGGCACATCACGCTCAGCTCCTGGCTGCGCGACTTTCTGTACATCCCCCTTGGCGGTAACCGTCAGGGCCGGTTCATGCAGTACCGCAACCTGTTTCTCACCATGCTTATCGGCGGCGCGTGGCACGGCGCTGGCTGGACATTTATCGTATGGGGCGCGCTGCACGGTTCGATGCTGAGCATCAACCACTTTTTCCGCGCCTGCATCAAGGGCAAGGCGCTCGAACGCATTCTGGCCCTTACGCCGCTACGGTTGTGCTCCATACTGTTTACGTTTTTCTGCATCAACCTGTGCTGGGTTGTGTTCCGCGCGCTGACCATCGAGGGTGCGGGCCGCATGTACAAAGCCATGTTTGCGGGACCGTTTACGCGTGAAGCGGCGGGCCTGAGCGCAGCAACCGACGGACTCACCGGCTTTGCCGCCATGGTGGCGCGCTGGTTGCCCAACAACTACATTCAGGGCTGGATTCCATTTGCCCTTCTGCTGGTGAGCTTTTTTGTGGTGTGGGCCCTGCCCAACACGCACGAAATACTGCATGGCAGGCGCGACGGCACATTCCCCCGTCTCGCATGGCGGCCCACCGCCGCCTGGGCCACAGGTCTGGCTGTCATGGCCTTCCTGACCCTGATCCTGGTTTCGCGCAAGGCGACCTTCCTGTACTTCCAATTTTAACCACGCGTGAATGCCATGAACAACATTACAGAAGCCGCCTTTCTCAAGCGTTATTTTCTTGTGTTGCTGGGCCTGGTCCTGGCGGGATGCCTGTTGGCTGTTCCCTACACCGCGTGGTGGCTGCGCAGCAGCGGCGACGTGGCCGTGGAGCGGGCCGTTACCACACAGTCCAAGGGCAATTTTGCCGTGTTTGGCTCTGGTGTGTCGCAGGATTTTGTGGACTACAAGCTTCAACTCTATGCCAAGGTCAAGCCCGAAATTGCCGCCGTGGGTTCCTCGCGCGTCATGCAGTTTCGCGGGGCCTACTTTCGCAAGCCCTTCCTGAACGTGGGCGGCACGGCGGGCAACCTGCCCGTGCTGCGCTCGACCATCGACGCCATGCTGCAGATCCACAAGCCAGAGGCAGTGATTATCGGTCTGGATTTCTGGTGGTTCATGCCGCAGTGGAATGCCGACCCCTTCAAGGAAGAGCCCCCCACCAGCGGCTCGTACAACTATGGCTTTGACAGCCTCAAAAAACCCTGGACATGGCTGCTTGAAGGCAAGATATCGGCCAAGAACTTTATCGCGCCCCTGCTGCCCCAGTCCATGGGCGGGTTCCGCGACAACCGCTTCGGCACCATGGCCCAGCAGTTTGACGATGGCTTTGGCTCTGACGGATCGTGGTACTACACCGGCGAAAGCACCGGCCAAAAGCGCCCCTTTGACTACCAGTTCGAGGACACCCTCAAGCAGGTTCGCTACGGCACCAAGGCCTTCTTTCACGCCAAACCGCTGGCCGACAGCCGCGACCCAGGCGGCATAAGCTCTGCGCATCTCGATGCCTTTGCCGAAATCTACTGCCGACTCAAGGCTCGCGGCATTGCCACCTTTGTATTCATTTCGCCCCTTTCGGTGCGAGTGCTCGAAGCCATGCGCGAACGCGAAGGCGATTACCAGCACCTCTTCCGCCTGCGTGAGGCACTGCTGGCGCGCGGCATTGACGCGATGGACTTTACCGACCCGCGCACCTTTGCCTCCAGCGACTGTGAATTCTTTGACGGATTCCACGGCGGCGAGGTAACATACGCACGCATGCTGCGGGATATGGCCGACCGCTGGCCCGCCTTGCTGGGCTATGTGAATATGGATAGAATAAATGCCACACTGCGTGACTGGCGTGGGTATGCGCTGGTTCCTGATGAGCGGTTGACAAGCCGCCCGGAAGTGGACTTTATGAACTTTAATTGCCCCAAACGTAAACCGTAAGGAACACCAGCATGTTTCTTCGATGGGGCGCGGCGTGCAGCCGCGCCCATCTTGTTTCAGCCTGCAAAACGGCGCTTGTGTGCGGCCTTTCCCTGGCCCTTGTCTTGCCTCATGGCCTGGCGTTCGCCGCAGCAGACTCCGTGTTTGTTCAGGGCACCGACGCAACCAACGGAGCAGCGCCCACATCCCCCACACTCGGTGGGCAGGCCAACCCCGGCTTCACTTCGCCGACGCTCACGCCACCTCTGCAGGCTCCCACAGTGCAGACGCCAACCGTCCAGACACCTTCTGCACCTGCGCCCGCCAGCCCCGGCGCACCGCAGGTCACCCCCCTGACCGCCCCCGGCGTGCCAGCGCCAGCACAGGCGCAGCAGCCACAGAATCCGCCGGTACAAGGTGCAGCCTCCCCTGCCGCTCCCGCGGCGGCAGGCCCGCCCGTACAGCCTGTGGCCCCCGCGGCGGAAGCCCCCAAAAAGCCAGAGGCTCCGGCCAAGGAAAAAAATTCCAAAAGCCGCAGGGACAAAAAATCCAAGAAGGGCCAAAAGGAAGAAGAACCGCAGCAAAAATCTGCCGCGGCTGAAGAAGCCCCCACGCCCAAGACGACACCCCCAGCGCCACAAAAAAAC